>NZ_JBQSXG010000107.1:0-10821 GCF_052378005.1 Psychrobacter sp. AOP31-B2-9 | reverse complement strand
TATAATATCTTAAGTGCTTATAAACTTCTTAATACTGCTCTATTATTACGTTGCCCCATCGCATTTTTTGCCGATTTGCGCTATTCTAGCGTATCTAATTTTCTTATCAAAATATTCAATCTAGAGCCCACTATGAGTAATACTGTGACATCTGACCAAGCAGAAAACAATTATTATAACCCACAAGCTATCGAAGCGGCGCAACAAGCCAAATGGGCAACTGACAAGCGCTTCGAAGTTAGTAATGAGCCAAGCGATAAGCCAAGCCGTTATATGCTGTCTATGTTTCCTTATCCAAGCGGCAAGCTACATATGGGGCACGTGCGTAACTATACAATTTCGGACGTACTGAGCCGTTACTATCGCCTAAAAGGTCATGAAGTCATGCAGCCAATGGGCTGGGATGGTTTTGGCTTGCCAGCAGAAAACGCCGCGATCGCCAATCAAACCCCACCTGCCAAGTGGACGTTTGCCAATATTGACAACATGCGCGCACAGCTTAAGTTACTAGGCCTATCTATTGACTGGTCACGCGAGTTCGCTACCTGTAGCCCTGAATACTATCAGTGGGAGCAGTGGTTATTCTTACAGCTGTACAAAAAAGGCTTGGTCTATAAAAAGCTATCGACGGTCAACTGGGACCCGATTGACAATACGGTATTGGCTAATGAGCAGGTCATCGATGGCAAAGGCTGGCGTAGTGGTGCTGCAGTTGAGAAGCGCGACATTCCTATGTATTACTTCAACATCACTGACTATGCTGATGAGCTGCTGGATGATTTGGATCAATTAGAAGGTCATTGGCCATCAGAAGTACTGACCATGCAGCGTAACTGGATCGGTCGTAGTGCGGGTATGGAAGTACACTTTCCATACGAGTTGGCAGGTGAAAGCAATACCTTAGATGTGTTCACTACCCGTCCTGATACCTTGATGGGCGTCACCTATGTGGCAGTTGCCGCAGAGCATCCGCTTGCACAGTATGCATCTGAGAATGATAAAGCAATCGCAGATTTTTGTGCCTTGTGTAAAAAAGGCTCAGTCGCTGAAGCCGATTTGGCCAAAGCCGAAAAAGTCGGTATGGACACAGGTCTGACTGTCACTCACCCACTAACTGGCGAAGAAGTACCAGTTTGGGTTGCGAACTATGTGCTAATGAGCTATGGCTCAGGTGCTGTGATGGCGGTTCCCGCTCATGATGAGCGTGATTATGAATTTGCGAACAAATATAGCCTGCCTATTAAACAAGTCATCCAGTCACCTGAAGGTTATAAAGAGTCTGTGCTTGCTGATGCCAAAGCAGACGGTTCTGAGCCAAACCTTGCCTATACTGAACGCGGCACCTTGGTGAATTCAGGCGAGTTTGACGGTCTAGACTTTGAGCAAGCGTTTGAAGCGATGCTAGCCAAGCTTGAGCCAAAACAATTAGCCAAGAAAAAAATCCAATATCGCTTACGTGATTGGGGTGTCTCGCGCCAACGTTATTGGGGTTGCCCTATCCCAATGATCAATTGCGAGCATTGTGGTACTGTGCCTGTCGAAGAAAAAGACTTGCCCGTCGTCCTACCGACTGATGTCGTCCCTGATGGTCGCGGCAACCCACTCAAAAACATTCCAGAGTTTGTAAACACCACTTGCCCTAAATGTGGCAACCCTGCTGAACGTGAAACCGATACCTTTGACACCTTCGTCGAGTCGAGCTGGTATTACGCACGCTTTGCTAGTCCAAATGATGCGCAAAGCATGGTCAATAAATCTGCTGCCAATAAATGGCTACCTGTTGATCAATATGTCGGCGGTGTTGAGCATGCTGTGATGCATCTACTTTATGCGCGTTTCTTTCACAAGCTCATGCGTGATGAAAACTTGGTATCTGGCAACGAGCCGTTTGCCAACTTGATGACTCAAGGCATGGTACTCGCTGGTACTTTCTATCGCGTCAATGCAGATGGTAGTACCACCTATTACTTCGCCGAAGACATCGATATTGACTATGATGATCGCGGTCAACCGATTAAAGCCATCTTAAAAGCTGATGGACAGCCAGTGACTATTGGCAAAATCGAAAAAATGTCTAAGTCAAAGAATAACGGCGTCGATCCACAGATTACCATCGATAAGTATGGTGCTGATACCGTTCGTCTATACACGCTATTTACCGCGCCTGCTGACCAAACGCTAGAGTGGTCGGATGATGCGTTAAAAGGCCCTTATAACTTCGTGAAGAAAGTGTGGCGTATTGCCGCTGAGCACATGCAAGCACTGACTGCTGCAAACTTAGATCTGACGACGCTAAATAGCGAAGTACTTAATACTGAAGGGCTAAGCAAAGAAGCCAAAAACTTACGTCGTAAAACGCACGAAACGATTGCTAAGATTGACAGTGATTTGGGTGATCGCTTGGCACTAAACACGCCCGTATCTAGCCTCATGGAGCTTGCCAACGAGTTAACTGGTTTTAAGGTCACTAATGAGCAAGACCTACGAGTGCAGCATGAAGCATTGGTAGATTTACTGATTATGTTATCGGTGTATGCACCGCACGTCGGTGAGCACTTACTTGAACAGTTGGGACTAGATACTGTTACTCTAAACTATCCAACTGTTGATGAAAGTGCGCTGGTGCAGGATACCATCACGATGGTCGTACAAGTTAATGGTAAGATGCGCGGTAAGATGGATGTCGCCCCAAACAGCGATCCAGAGCAGCTAAAAGCACAAGCTCGGGCGATTGAAGGTGTGGCAAAGTTCATTACTGGTGAAATCAAAAAAGAAATCGTCGTTCCTAATAAGTTGGTTAATATCGTGGTTGTGGGTTAGATATTTTAGGCTTAGTGGATGCTCTATCTAATCTAAGCCTTTTTATAATTTGAGGATAGCGATTATGTCGTATAAACATCGAACTGGTCAGTTACATCAAAGTAAACAGCGCGAACAACGCTATACTACTGTAAGCCTTGGTAGACAGAAACTAGCAACAGCATTGCTTGCTGCCCTACCGATGTTTACAGTATTAGGCGCCACAGCAGCGCTCAGCGGTTGCGGTTTTCAACTGCGTGGCTATGATACCCCAATGCTCTTAAATGTTGCCAAAACAGCAGTCATCATCGAAGATGATCGCACGTCCTTCCCACTCAAGCTACCGTTAACAAAAAACCTAGAGGCTTTAGGCGTCAACGTTATTAGTAATATGACAGCAAAAGATGTCGCTAATAATAATCAGACCAGCGCTGAACCTATTGCTGCGATTAATATTAGCAATCTCCGTTTTAAACAGTATGAGTTAGTCGGTGTTTTAACAGAAATTCGCTTAGTTATATCAGCAGATGTCAGCTACCAAACCATGGAAAATGGTCAGCCAATCACGTTAAGCAACCCCATACAAATTGAGCGCAGCTATCAATACAATGATGCATCGGTTAGCACTGATGATCAGCAAGGCAATCAAATTACTGAGTGGCTATATGATAGCTTGGCACGCCGTATCACGGATCAGTATGCGGCACTTTCTCTCCCTAAAGTGCCATCAGCAGGTGCCACCATACCCGTACAACCTGGTAATGGCTCATCATCAACCGCCGTTGTGACACCAAACCCTTAACATAAGCGTATTGCCAACTGAACATTTGATACTCACTGCCATCAACCTGTGTACTACCAGTCTATGCAAGATACCTTTATAAGAGCCTATCCAAAGCTACTGCAACCATCCGTTACAGTAGCGGGCTTGTGGCTGGCGCATGGTGATGAGCCCTTGCTCAGTCAATGGCTCATCGATGCGCTGCGTCCTCATTGGCACGCGCAAAATTACGCCATTAAACGCATAGAGCTGGTATCAGTCAAGAGCTGGCAGGAAGTGCTGTCAGAGTTAGGTAGCCAATCTTTATTCGATGATGCGAGCGCATTAATCGTGACCGGCAATCATAAACCTGACAAAGCCGTTATTGCTGAGTTAGAACGCTTCGCCATCGATGCACAATCAGGTGCACACAGTCACAGCCTTCTATGGCTAACACCCAAACAAGACAAACGCGCCCAAAGTAGCAAATGGTTTGCGCCATTTGCGCAGTACGGTCACATCATTGACTGCAATCTATACAATGAACAGCAACGACAACAACTGTTGCAAATACAAGCCCAGCAGTTTGGTTTAACACTGTCTCAAGAAGCTTGGCAGTTACTTATTTCACATACGGAGCATCATTTACTCAGTGCTTATCAAACCTTGTGGCGGCTGTCTTACCTGTTTGCACCGCAGCTGGTCGGTGATAACGATAACACCAATTCAATCGCAGACAGTCAGATACCACCGACAGCAAACGTGGCACTTGATGTTAAAGACCTACAAGCAGCACTGGTCAGTGACGCGCAATTTAGCGTGTTCGACTTATCAGATGCCATGCTGGCAGGCAATAGCGCACAAGTGGCAAAAATCATCTTTCAGCTCAGAGCGACTGATGAGCCAACGACTCTAGTGCTGTGGGCGATTAGTAAAGATATGCGTCAAATCATGCAATTAATGGATGGGCAAGATCCACAATCACTTGGTATTTGGCGTAGTAAGCAAGGACTGTATCAACAAGCCTGCCGCCGCCACTCAAATGTACACACAGCCGAATGGCCTGCATTCTTATATCGCTGTGATCAAGCAATCAAAGGGTTGGTCCAGCAGCCAGCGTGGGAGCTACTATTGCAAGCAGCGCTTGAGTTATCAGGTCAAAGGTTATTTGAAAGTCCAAAGTAATTTTGAATGGCGCATTCATTTTCTTCTCAGTCACATTAAATATAGCCTCAGTTAAATAAAAAACCATTAGTCAAAGCCATGGTCATAGCACCATCACTTATCACTTATCACTTATCACCTATTCCTTCTCTATTCCCACCATGCTCAAAAAAAACCTTAACCTTTCTTAAACTAATTGCCATTTCCTTTTTTGTATCAAACATTTACTATACCTACAATTGATACTTTTGTGGTTGGATAATCGTCATGCGTAAAATGAGTAAAAAATCTGCTATTAAATGGGGTGTTATCGCTTTGATTGTGGTAGCAGTAGCAGCCTTAGCCTATCACTTTTTGAAACCTAAAGAAGAAGGTCCAACCTACTTAACCGCCACGGCTGAAATTGGCGACATAGAAAACAATGTCATGGCATCAGGTAAAGTAAAAGCACTCAACACCGTTGATGTTGGTGCTCAGGTTTCTGGTGAAGTGACTCGTCTCTATGTAGAAGTAGGCGATGAGGTAGAAAAAGGTGATTTGATTGCCCAGATTGATCAAGTGACGCAAAAGAACAACTTAAGCAATCAACAAGCCAGCCTTCAGCAAAGTGAAGCCGCACTCCAAAGTGCTCGTGCAGAAACACTAAGCAAGCAAGCCAATCTAAAAAGTGCCTATGCTGATCTTGCTAGCCGTCAGTCTGAACTAAAACAAGCAAAATCAGACTTTGCTCGATTAGAGTCTTTGGTCTCTATCGATGCAATTTCTCAGCAGGAGTATGACACACAAGAAACCACTGTCGAAACAGCACAAGCTGCGGTAGACAATGCGCTTGCGGCAATTGATACTGCTAAGGCTGCTATTGTTACTACGCAAGCAGATATCGAGAGTCAGCAAGCAGCAATACGTATAGCCGAAACCAATGTTAGTACAGCTGCAGAAGATCTTAGCTATACCACGATTCGTGCGCCCATTTCTGGTACGGTCGTTTCTATCACCACCGAACAAGGCACAACCGTCAACGCCAATCAAACAGCGCCGACTCTGGTTACGCTAGCCGATTTATCAACGGTTCGTATCAATGCCCAAATATCAGAAGCTGATGTGATTAACGTTAGTGCTGGCATGCCCTCCTACTTCAATATTATCGGTAATCCAGACCAAAAATATGATGCTACCTTAACAGCTATCGAGCCTGCACCTGAAGAGATCAGTGAAACCAGCTCAACAGATTCTGCTATCTACTATGTTGGCTATATTGAAGTACCCAATACTGATCGATTATTCCGTATTGATATGACGGCTCAACTTTATATCGTTATCGACCAAGCGACAGATGCCGTGCTTGTGCCATCAGCCGCCGTAAAAGAAAGACCTGCCAAAAATCAAGCAAATGGAGAGTCTCAAACCAATACATTCATACGTGTCTTAAAAGACGATAACACAGTCGAAGATCGCACAGTCGAAGTAGGCATCGACAATCGAGTGAATGCGCAGATTTTGAGTGGCTTACAAGAAGGTGAAAAAGTCATTATCAGTGAAGGTGGTGCTAAATCGTCAGGTGGCGGTGGTGCTCGTATGCCAGGCGGCGGTGGTCCTCCAGGAATGTAACGTACCACTGATATATGTTGATTATGAAGAAGCTTGGTACAAAGCTGCCCTACCACACCGATTTTTATTACTTTAGATTAAACACAAAGACCTTGCTATGACTATATCTCAATCGTCTCAACAGACACCTAACGTAGCTGAAAAGCCCATTATGCAGCTCTCTGGTGTTATTCGAGAGTTTCCGGCAGGTGAGCAAACCATTCGAGTATTGCATGATGTTGACTTGACGATCAATCAAGGTGAGATGGTCGCTATCATCGGACAATCGGGTTCTGGCAAGTCCACCTTAATGAATATCTTGGGCTGCTTGGATCAAGCAACGGCTGGTGACTATAAAATATATGGTCAATCAGTAAACAAGCTAGAAGCAGATGAGTTAGCTGAATTGCGCCGTGAGCACTTTGGATTTATTTTTCAGCGTTACCATTTGCTTGGTGACATCAGCGCCAAAGACAACGTCGCTGTTCCTGCTGTTTATGCAGGTATGGATACCAACGCTCGGACTCAACGTGCCGAAAAGCTATTGACCGATTTGGGTCTTGGTGAAAAGGTAAATAATCGACCTAGCCAGCTCTCAGGTGGTCAGCAGCAGCGTGTTTCTGTTGCTCGCGCACTAATGAATGGTGGTGATGTTATTTTGGCTGATGAGCCGACTGGTGCACTAGATAGTAAATCTGGTGAAGATGTCATGGAGATTTTGCATGACCTAAATGCTCAAGGTCATACTATAATTATGGTCACTCACGATCCCAAGCTTGCTGCTCAAGCCGAACGAGTGATTGAGCTAAAAGATGGCTATGTCATTGCTGATTATAAAACAGAGCATTATAAACCAACAACACAACAACCAGCATCTATTCTCAGCGGTCACCGCAAAAGTGCATTTAGCAGCTTCCTTGACCGATTTTTTGAAGCATTTAAGATGTCCCTACTCGCCATGCGAGCACACAAAATGCGTACTTTATTGACCATGCTAGGTATCATCATCGGTATCGCTGCCGTCGTCTCTATCGTCGGTCTAGGTCAAGGCTCTCAACAACAAATACTCGCAAATATTAGCTCACTGGGCACCAATACTATAACGGTGAATGATGGTTACCCTAGAGGCGACCCAAGACGCCGTTACAATGATGACAACCTCACACCAGAAGATGCTCAAGCTGTCGGTAATCAACCCTATGTCATCAATGTGAGTCCTCAGGTAAATAGTACAGCCAGTGTGCGTTATAGCAGTGTTCAAGAAGACTCAACAGTTAATGGTGTTGGTGAGTATTACCTAGAAGTCACTGGTGAAACGTTGGCATCGGGACAAGGGTTTGACGAAGACAGTATCAGCCTACGTAGCCAAGACGTTATTATCGATGATAATGCCAAACAAGCATTCTTTGCAGATATTGACGACCCTATTGGTGAAGTACTACTGGTCGGTAGCGTACCTGGGCGAGTCATTGGCGTCCTTGAAGAGAGCGACAGTGGTTTTGGCGCAGATAGCACCACACCCATCATATACATGCCCTACACTACCGTCATGTCACGCATTACTGGCAGCGCCAATATTGATCGTTTTGTAGCGTTATTAGATGACAGTATTTCATCAAGCGTGGCTGAGACTGCCATATCGGAATTGATAGAAGGTCGCCATGGTAAAGATGATTTTGAACTTCGTAACTCAGACTCTATTCGTCAGACCATTGAGTCGACCACAGGCACCATGACCCTACTTATCTCATCTGTTGCTGTTATCTCACTGATCGTTGGTGGTATTGGTGTTATGAATATCATGCTGGTGTCCGTGACCGAGCGTACCAACGAGATTGGAGTGCGAATGGCTGTTGGAGCTCGCCAAAACGACATCATGCAGCAGTTCTTGATAGAGGCCGTGCTGGTTTGTATTTTGGGTGGTTTGCTAGGTATTGGTATGGCCTTTGCTATCGGCGAACTGATCAATCAATTTGGTGGTGATAGCTTTAAAGTTATCTATTCCGCTACCTCTATCATTGCAGCCTTTGTGTGCTCCACGCTTATTGGGGTTGTTTTTGGCTTCTTGCCCGCCCGTAATGCTGCAAAACTAGATCCTGTAGATGCACTTTCTAGGGATTAATCGTGAATGACAGGGGCACTGAGTTAGCATGTTCAGTGCTCAACTGAATCATAATGATAAAATCCTAAAAAAATAGTTATTTTTTCTGCATATTTATAGTTTTTTCCTCATCAGGGGTTGTAATTGTCATAATTATATATATAATGTGCTCTCACGTTTAGGGATACAAACTCTTTAAACGTTGAAACAAGCTTAATGTATGTTATTTAAGCTTAACTTGCAGAACAAAAGAGCATTGCTCTTATAGATGTTCTTCAGGGCCGATAGCTCAGTTGGTAGAGCAGTTGACTTTTAATCAATTGGTCCCGCGTTCGAGTCGCGGTCGGCCCACCATATTTAGTAATACGCTTATCGATCGTTTTACCCTATCCGGTAGTTGGTTGATAAAAGTTAAAAGCATCTTTAAGATGTTAAGTTTTAACAAAATCCCATTTAAAGGGTTTTGAACCTAGTTTGGATGCGTAGTTTCTAGAATTTACGACAATGTAAATTCTCTTGCGCTCAGACGAAGCAATGCTTCGTTTTATCCTCGCTCAGGGCCGATAGCTCAGTTGGTAGAGCAGTTGACTTTTAATCAATTGGTCCCGCGTTCGAGTCGCGGTCGGCCCACCATATTCCAAAAGCCCAGTTACTATCTCTCTCAGTTATGAGAAAATATAGTAACTGGGCTTTTTTTATGCCCTACTTTATTTTTTCTGCTTGAACATCGAAAAGTCAGCATTTTTTCGCCGTAGTAATTTATGCTTGATAGTGTCTTTAATGGTTCGTGGCTGCTTGGGTGCCTGCGTAATCAAAGTATCAAACATGGCTTGATCTATCGCCAACTCACGACCATGTGCCATCATGACCACAGAAGGTTTTAATGCTTTGATTTTTTGGAGCGATTGAATATAAACCTTGGGATCATAGACAGGAAAAGGCGCCACAAACTTATGGCGTAGCTTGATAATCAAATCAGCGGTATATACCTGTCGACTAGGCAGATGAAACAAAGATAAATCGCGGTCTGTATGCCCAGGAGTTTCAAGCACCTGCCATTCATCAAACCCTGGCACGCAGTCTCCTTCACTGACAGTGATATCAGCCTTAAGATACGCTGGATAATACAGATTCTTTAGGGAGCAGCCTTGGCGTCTCGCCACATAATACGCAAGATTTATATCCACTAAATGCATCGTACGACCAGCAATACCGCTATACCACTGATCGCTTTTATCTGCCGACACTATCATACAGCCTGTCTCATCTCGGAACTTATGGGCTCCGCCCGCATGGTCTGGGTGCATATGAGTGACGACGACGACTTTTAGATCAGTAACGGGTCGTTTTAAGGTCGTCTTAATATAATCCAGCACCATTTCCACATCAGGCCGACAAGCGCCATCTAGCAGCATAATTTTATCTGGGTAGACCGCCATATACGTACTTTGGATGTACCCATTCAGACGTACAATCTCGCATAAACTCATTTGCATTCCCTGCCATATAGATAGTCCTTACTATGGATATCTTTAGATATCCATCAATACATTCAGTATAACGCTCCTCATATAAATTGTAATGGCTTTGAGTGAACGCTTGTGACTATAGAATTAC
Source organism: Psychrobacter sp. AOP31-B2-9 (assembly GCF_052378005.1). Taxonomy (NCBI): domain Bacteria; kingdom Pseudomonadati; phylum Pseudomonadota; class Gammaproteobacteria; order Moraxellales; family Moraxellaceae; genus Psychrobacter; species Psychrobacter sp. AOP31-B2-9. The sequence continues at coordinate 793 of NZ_JBQSXG010000107.1, read as the reverse complement.
TCATAGACAATCCAACGCGAACGCTCTTATCTGTCATAACCCCATATGCGAAAAGCAAAAACAAAGAACAGTTAAAATAAAATTCTGCTATGATTGTGGCAATCAACAAAAGTATAATAAACGAGCCATTCATGAATCACCTTGCAGAAACTACCAAACAGCCTACACCACCTTTCTTAAACCTTATAACCAAACCTTGTGTTTTAACCATATTTACCACAGCACTAATGGGGTTCTCCATCTCTGCAAAAGCCGGAGGTTGGCTTTATTGTAGCTCTAATTTCTCATTGGACAATCGCACCTATAATGAATGTCAGATTAATTTCCCAACGCTAGATACTGGCAACGATACCCAAACCAACCTGTATTTATTGCTCGCTGATAAAGGCTTAATTGACTTTGATATTCCTAATACGCATGAATCAGACTCCTATTATGCTCATGACTTTCCGTTAAACTTACCTACTTTAAGACAAACGGCAGTGAATGAAGTAAAAAACCCCAATCAGAATTTTTTAGAGCAATCTAAAAAAAGCAATTACGCCGAATATTGTAATAGTTTTTATACAGGTGAAGAGGCGCTAAAAGACGCGCTAAAGATTGATACGAAATTGACCTCTAAAGAACGCTTACAACTGATGCAGTTTCGCCAAGCCATCCGCAGCGAATGTGCGAACTCGTTCGGTCATGACACCTCATCAGCCGAGAGTACATCTACTTTTCCGTTGAAATGGTCTACCAATGCTCAGCCATACGCAGACTATATTATGGCCACTCAGCTGTTTTATTTGGG
>NZ_JBQSXG010000106.1:0-10845 GCF_052378005.1 Psychrobacter sp. AOP31-B2-9 | reverse complement strand
AACATGCTTTGGCTTTGACCGCTTCTATAACTGTTGGGATGGTGGTGGGAGTCTTAAGCATATACCTATTCACTGGTTTGTTCCATTTTGATAAGACCTTGACCTATAGCTTGATGGCCCGTTCAATATCGACACCATTTGCGTTAGACTTATCTGAAAAAATTCACGGATCTTCCTCTTTAGTTTCATTGTTTACTTTGATTACAGGGATTGTGGGAATGATTTTAGGGGATATGATTTTGACTTTTTTTCGTATTCGCTCACATCTTGCAAATGGAATCGCATTTGGTAATGCATCACACGGTTTTGGTACAGCCCGGGCAAGTCAGCGCAATGAGGACGAGGGCGTTATAGCTAGTTTAACAATGATTTTAGCGGGATTGTTTATGGTATTCTTAGGCCCTTCATTAATACATGGCGTAATGTTATTTGGGCAAGTTTAAACAAATATATATAGAGACCCTAATCTATATTAAGAATAGATATGATATAGTCAGTTCAAAATAAAATTGTTATGGTTAGGACAAACATCATAAAACAACTTGGATAAGTCGTTTTCCAACCAGCCTTGGCGTAGAAACTTTACTTGTGCCCATTTCTTTTCAATAGGGTTCAAATCAGGGCTGTACGGTGGCAGCCATAGAATACGATGACCATGCCTATTCAGTAGCTTTTGAATGCGCTTACTCTTATGAAATCTGGCATTATCCATCACAATCACGCATTTGGTTTTAAGACTTGGGATTAGGGTTTGTTTGCACCATTCGTAGAATATGCTGCTGTTAATGTTGTGCTTAAAGTAATCTAGTGCAAACAGCATCTTTTCATAGAGAGCACCGATAACGTTGGTTCGCTTTTTACCTTGCCAGTTGTAGCTATCGATACAAGGCTTACCAATCGGTGCATAACCATGAGAGCGAATGGTCTCGTGCTCAAAGCCGCGCGCGTATATATAAACGATGGGATAGCCTTGCTGCCTAAAGCTATTAAGCTTACTGTGGTATATCGCTCTTTTGATCGGACAGGCTTTTGGATGCTCTAAGGTCTTTTTTTTGACTGATGCCTAGGCGCTTTAGGGCATGATAAATGCCTGTTTTACTACAGTTTAAGCGACGAGCTCGCTCATGAGCTATGCTGAAGAAACCGTACAACTAAACTTGGTAAACTAAGCACAATTATAGGAGTTTACCATGACCAAGAAATTAAGAACCTACAGTAACGAATTTAAAGCTGAAGCTGTCAAAAAGATAACAGACAACAATCGTAACTTGAGTGCAACTGTTCAGCAGCTCGAAATAGAGATGCAAACGCTCTCAAATTGGCATAACAAAGCCAATCAAGGCAAGCTTGTAGGAACAAAGCAGTATGACCCTGAACTTATGAGTGCGCTTGAAGAGGTAAAACGCCTAAAGCGACAGCTTAAAGTTGCCGAAGAGGAGCGCGAGATCTTAAATGAGGAGGGATAAAGCGAAGCACTGCTTCGCCCCGACGCAAGATGAGAGCTATGCTCGAATGAGGCGACGGCGTACTTCGCGAATGAGGAACGTTAAGAAACAGTCTGGGAGACTGTTTTAGTGACGCAAGGCGAAGGGCTATGCCCGCAGTGACAGCTAGTCAAGTACGCCTTTATCAAAGACAACCAGCAAATCTTTAGCATCAGTAGGATGTGCCGCGTACTTAGCGTTAAACCATCGAGCTACTACGACTGGCTGAGTCGTGATATCAGCTGTCAGCAGGTACACCGTAATCAGTGCGAGCTACTAGTTAAAGCCGCTCATAGTGAGACTCATGAGCGCTATGGTGTTGAGCGTCTGCATGCAACGCTCACCGAGCAAGGGTATGATATTAGTCTATACATGGTCAGAAGCATCAAAGAGGAACACGGCATCAAATGCCGTCGTCATAAGCGCTTTAAAGTCACCACTGACTCTAATCATCACAAACTGGTCTATCCAAACGTGCTCGATCAGAAGTTTGACACCAGTCGCCCTAACCAAGCATGGGTAAGCGATATTACTTATATCTGGACACATGAGGGCTGGTTGTATTTAGCGGGAGTCAAAGACTTATATACCAAAGAGCTGGTCGGCTATGCGATCAACAAACGCATGACCGCAGATTTGGTCTGTCGCGCATTGAACATGGCCATCAGGAATAAACGTCCAAACAAAGGGCTAATCGTTCACTCTGACAGAGGCAGCCAGTATTGCAGCCATGCCTACCACAAGATCGTTAAGCAGCATCAGTTTACAGGTTCAATGAGCGCTAAAGGTAATTGCTTCGACAATGCTCCAATAGAAAGCTTCTGGGGCATATTGAAGAATGAGTTGGTATATCATAAGGATTATAAAACTAGATTTGCCGCCATTACCGATATCATTAGATACATCGAGCTATATTACAACCAGACTAGGATTCAAAAGGGCTTGAGCTATAAATCGCCAAGACAGATGTGGTTTGATTATTATCGTCAAGCTGCGTAACTAAAATCTCCCAAGTTTATGTATACGGATTTGACGGCAGGGGTCAGTCTCTGACGCCACAGCCTCTCACTGTCATTAGCCGTATTTTATCTTCTATTGTAGAGTGACAGCCGTTATAAGTTAGGGCATGATCGCCAATAAACTGGCGTTTGCAGTCCTTACATTGATAGTTCTGCTTGCTATAGCTTTTTTTGCCGTTTTTCTTTAAACTGGGACTGTGACAGTCGGGGCAATTGATCTGTATTTGTGTCTTCATAACCTCAAATATATCATCTTGCTTCGGCTGTCACCCTTCTTTTATTACTCCAGCATACTTTTTGATACACCACCCTATTTTGTAATATCATTCTATATCTAAATAGATATTGATGATAAATTCATCTATGCGCATCTCATGACTCCGTTGTATTCTTGGTCGAAAACACTAGATTAGTGCTCTGCTCTTCTTTTTTCAATCACTTTCAAAGTTGAAAGTGGGGTATAGATCGATAGATTATTAAAAGTATTTATTCAACATTGGGATTTATATATTCTATTTACGAATTAGGTCTTTCGCTGATAAAAACCTACAATAATATTCATGAATTTAAAACTGCCTAAAAAAGGAAAAGTCAATGGCGCGTCTAACTGTAAACACTATTGAAACTGCTCCAGAAAAAGCCAAAGAGCGTATTGCTGCGGTCGAAAAAGCAAACGGCTTTATCCCTAACTTAATTGGCGTATTATCAAATTCACCCCAAGCGTTAGAGATGTACCAAGAAGTCGGGAAGATGAATAGTCGTAATAGCTTAACTTCTGAAGAAATTGAGGTTGTACAGATTACCGCTGCAGCTCACAATGGTTGCGACTTCTGTATAGCAGGTCATACTAAGGTGGCTACGAAACTAAAAATGCCAGAAAATGTAGTAAACGCCTTACGTGAACGTACCAATATCGAAGATAATACTAAATACCAAGCGATTGCTCAATTTGTTATGCAATTAATTGACAAACGTGGTCAAGTCTCAGATAGCGAATTACAAGCCATTAAAGATGCAGGTTATAACGACACCAATATTCTTGATATCGTGATGGGCATTGCCTTAGCAACTCTTTGTAACTATGCGAATAATGTAGCTAAAAATGATATTAACCCAGAATTACAACCTTTCGCTCCAAAAAAATAAAGCTAACGTAATAAGCAAGTCGTTGAGATTTTGCATATTTGATTGCATAAAACCGTTCATCTCAACCAAGTGATGAGCGGTTTTTGCATTTTTAGTTATTCCTCCATCAATATTTAGGTTGTTTCATCTCATGAGCCATCAAATCTCAACCAATTTTGCCACCTTTTACGATAAACCTCTTATGTCAAATACTTCATTGCCATTGATAGCACAGTGGAAAGATAGGCCGCGGTTGCTGCAAAACATTGGTGATGCAGCAAAGCTAATCCTTGACCCCATTGCCATTGACAAAGGTTATTATCCTATTAAAGAAATGGGAGAGTTGGCTAAACTTGGAGCGTTTGCATCGCATTTGAGCAGTCAAAACAATGGCTTTATGACAGCTATTGAGAGCACAGCGCAGATTTCTAAAGTTTGTGGTACAACGGGCTTTTTATCGTGGTGTCATCAGGTTATGGGTTTTTATCTTGACCAATCTGAGAATACATCTCTCAAAAACCGTATATTACCAAATCACACATTGGGCAATACATTCGGCGGTACAGCATTATCCAATCCAATGAAAACTTGGGCAAATATTGAACCTATGATTTTACGTGCCAAGAAAGTAGAAGGCGGTTATCGTGTGTCTGGCACCTTGCCTTGGATTAGCCATATTGCACCGCATCAGTATTGTGGTGCGGTAGCAACGGTAGAATCTATTAGTAACATCAGCAATGACTTGCCATTCGATATTTTCTTTTTGCTAGCGTTTGATGATGAGAGAAAAAGGGAGTGGAGGTTAAGCCAATGTCCCACATTTAGTGGAATGGAAGGTTCTAGCACTTGGAAAATTGAGCTAAATGATTATTTTGTACCGACCGACGATATTATCGCCGACCCTGCGAAACCTTTTATCGAGCGTATTCGAGGCGCGTTTGTACTCATGCAGTTGGGTATAGGTATTGGCATTATCCAAGGGGCAATTGATGATATTCGTGCGGTTGAAGGGCAACTCGGTCATGTCAATCAGTTTTTGGAAGACCAAGCAAGCGGCTTGCAATTGGCATTAGACAATACTGTGGATCACACTCGAGAGCTTGCCAAAACACCATTTAACCCTAGCAAAGACTATCTGCTAGATGTTCTAGATTTACGTATCCAAAGTGCCAAATTATCGCTAGATGCTACGCAAGCAAGTCTTTTACATCAAGGTGCAAGAGGTTACTTGATGACGTCTAATCCGCAACGGCGTATCCGTGAAGCTCATTTTGTGGCGATTGTGACCCCTGCGATTAAGCATTTACGCTTTTTGTCCCATCAACTAATGACTGAGATTACGCCTAATTGATTTTATCTTTTTTTAATTAAAAAATGAGTGGTGGCGTTTTGAATATGCTCAAAACTTAATAACAGAGAAAGATATGAACATAGATAAAGATAACAATCCAACTGACGGACGTGGTGAGTGGAAGCAGTTCTTATGCCGTGCCTGTGGTTGGATTTATGATGAAAAGCTGGGTGACCCAGATGGCGGTCTTCCCGCAGGCACTCGCTATGAAGATATTCCGGAAGATTGGCAATGTCCATTGTGTGGTGTAACCAAACGAGATTTTGAATTATTTATCCCGCGCTCCATTAACATCGTCAAGCCCCAAATTAATCCTATCAGTAACACAGGGGGATTGGTGGTAATAGGTGCAGGTCTAGCAGGTTGGGCTGTGATTGAATCAGTGCGTGTTTTGGACGCAGACTACCCCATTACCTTAATTACCGCAGACAGTGGTAATAGATACCATAAACCGCAATTATCAATTGCTATTAGCCAAAGTAAAAATGCTGAGAATCTGATTACTCAACTTGCGACTGCCGAAAGTGAGCGTTTAAATATTGGTTTGGTCGCCAATACGTTTGTCATGCACATTGACACCCTTAACAAGCAAGTGCGTACCACTAGGGGTGATTTTAATTATGACTCACTGGTATTTGCGATAGGGGCAAAACCTGTTTTACCGAAAAGCTTACTACCAAAATTTGTTTGGCGAATTAACCATGTCGATATGTTTGCTAAACTGCAACAAAAATTGGCAGTAAAACCCAATCAGTTGGTAGCAATTATCGGTGCAGGGATGATAGGTAGTGAGTTTGCCGAAGATATTGTCAAAGCAGGACATCAAGTCATCTTAATTGACCGTAACGCATTGCCACTTGCTGAAATTTTGCCGACCAAAGCTAGCCAAATGGTAAAAGATGCTCTCGTGCGTACCAATATCAATTTTTTAGGAAATAACACAGTTAGTTCTATTGATAAAAATGAAAATGGTCAATATGAAATTCACTTTGCCGATAACGATAAAACGATTACAGTTGATGAAGTGGTTGCCAGCACAGGATTAATTGTAGATGGCCGCTTGCCTAACCGTGCAGGAATTAGGTTTGCGCCACAGCAAGGGATTATTGTCGATAATCAGACTTTGCAAACATCACAAGCCGATGTCTACGCGATTGGAGACTGTATGGCAATCGATGGTCAAGCATGTCGTTTTGTTGCACCGATACGCCAGCAAGCAGATACCATCGCTCACCAAGTACTGGATCTGGACAGTGAAGGCTATAGTCACCAAACTCCTGTGGTTCGGCTAAAAACCAAATCAGTTGCGGTGACAGTGACAGGTAGTCCATGCAGGAATTCGCATTGGGAAACGATTGTTGATGATGGTAAGACTCTGATTATGCAACAGGCGATAGAAGCGGGCGATGGACGAGTGGAAATCGTGGCGGATATGGATTTTTCATTATAAAAATCATAGGTTAAATGACAATATTGATATATCAAAATATGATAAGTATTTTTGTTGAGCTTTGCTGATCGTCAGCGGTCTAATCTTTTAAAAACTTTAAAGTAAAAATTTATGAGCAACCATCAGAATAATATTTTCCGCCCTTATAACAGCGATCAACAATTGCATTTTGGTAGTTGTACTTGTGGTAAACACACTAGTCAATTGGAATGCACTGCTAGTTTTAGCAATGAGCAAACACGGCAAGTTACATATTTGCAAAAAAGCTATGGCGAACAAAGCACTACTGAGCAACTGAGCCATGATTTTATCGAGGCGGTAGCAATAAAAGCCTTGTTTCCACATGAGCCGACTCGCCGAGCGTTTTTAAAATCTGTTGGCACAGGGACTGCAATGGCGGCGATTGCTAGTGTTTTGCCAATTGCAAGCCTACAAGAAGCAGCGGCATTGGATAAACTTAATCCAGAGAAAAAACAAGTTAATATTGGGTTTTTACCGATTTTGTGCGCGACACCCTTGATTATGGCTGATCCAATGGGTTTTTACCAAGAGCAAGGCCTCAAGGCAAATTTACTCAAGCGAGCAGGTTGGGCTTTGGTGCGTGACCAAATGGTAAATCGTGAGCTTGATGCGACCCATTTTCTTGCACCGATGCCGATTGCTATTAGTTTAGGGCTCGGCTCTGCACAGCAAGATATGAAAGTAGCAGCAATTCAAAATACCAATGGTCAAGCCCTTGTTATGTCGCTCAAGCACAAGGATAATCGTGACCCAAAAAATTGGAAAGGGATGACCTTTGCCATTCCGTTTGAGCATTCAATGCACAATTATTTATTGCGTTACTTTTTGGCAGAACATGGACTTGACCCAGATAAAGATGTAAAACTGCGACTTACCACACCGCCTGATATGATTGCCAATCTTAAGGCAGGCAATATCGACGGATTTTTTGGACCTGAGCCATTTAATCAGCGAGCAGTTTGGGATAAGGCAGGCTACATTCATACGTTAAGTCAAGATATTTGGAACGGTCATCCGTGTTGTTCGTTTGGCACATCGCAAAGCTTTATCAATGAAAATCCACAAACTTTTTTGGCAATGAATCGAGCTATTATAAAAGCGAATATTATGGCAAATGACCGTACCATTCGGCATGGACTTTCTACCTTGTTGTCAAAACCAAATTATCTTAATCAACCAGAATTAGTGCTTCGTCAGTCACTGATGGGTCGATTTGCTGATGGTGTTGAAAATATTCAAGATTTTCCAGACCGTATGAGTTTTGATGTATTACCTTGGTACAGCGTGGCTGTATGGATGATGACACAGATGAAACGCTGGGGTTATCTCAAAGAGAGTGTTAACTATCAAGATATTGCCGAAAAAGTATTTATGCTCACTGATGCCAAAAAACAAATGCAATTGATGGGTTACCCAGTTAAAGATAAATTAAGCAAAGATGGATCCGGCTTGGCAAGCGGCTATCCTTCTTTTAGCGTGATGGGTAAAGCATTTGACCCTAGTAATCCGAATGAGTACCTCAATTCTTTCGCTATCGGTCATAAAGGGTAAATCGCTACATGAAAAACATTTCTACCAAAACCAAAGGTTACCTTTTATCCTTATTAATTCTGCTCTCTACGCTTGGTATTTGGCATATGGCCACTTTACCAATACAATTTCATGCACCGACTGACCCACTCAAACTAGAATATAGTGTGCTGATGGGAGATATCCCCGAAGGCACAGAAGCAGGGGCGGTAGTCAAAAGACAGAAGAGTGAATTTCCAAGTCTAGCTGATTTTGCTAAAACTTCTTGGGGACATATTTCTGACCCATTTTATGACAGGGGCTTGAATGACAAAGGCATTGGCATTCAGATTAGTTACTCGATAGGGCGTGTATTGCTTGGATTTTTCTTAGCAATGATTGTTGCTATTCCACTTGGTTATATGATTGGTATATCACCTGTATTAAACTACGCATTAATGCCGTTTATTCAACTGCTAAAGCCGATTTCACCACTTGCTTGGATGCCGATTGCGCTTTACACCATCAAGGATTCTGATGCATCAAGTATCTTTGTGATTTTTATTTGTTCAATTTGGCCAATGCTGACCAATACTGCTTTTGGTGTCGCAAATGTCCGCCGTGAATGGCGCAATGTCGCTCGTACGCTTGAGTTATCACCAATGCAAACAGCGACCAAAATTGTTATTCCTGCGGCTGCACCGACTATCGTGATAGGAATGCGGATTTCAATGGGGATAGCATGGCTTGTCATTGTGGCAGCAGAAATGCTCGTTGGCGGTACAGGGATTGGCTATTTTGTGTGGAATCAATGGAATAACCTTTCAATTGCTAATGTGATTTTTGCGGTATTGCTTATTGGGGTAATAGGTATGATTTTGGATTCATTGTTTGGGTTATTACAAAAAAAGGTGAGTTATGTCGAATAATGATGCTCAAAATTTGATTGAATTAAGAAATTTAACCAAACACTATGGCACAGGCGAAAACGTGTTTGAAAACGTCAATTTTGATATCTATAAAAACGAATTTATTTGCCTAATTGGGCACTCTGGCTGTGGTAAATCCACGATTTTAAATGCTCTAGCGGGGCTAGAAAAAGCTAGTAGTGGCGAAATAATCATGGGGGACAAAGCGGTTACTGCTCCAGGTTTAGAGCGTGGTGTTGTGTTCCAAAGTCATGCCTTACTTCCTTGGCTCTCCGTCAGCGACAATATCGCCTTTGCTATCAAAGCCAAAACCCCTAATATCTCTGCCAAATACTTGGATGAACAGATAAACCATTATCTTGGTATGGTTAGCTTGGCAGGAGTCAAGCATAAAAAACCCAGCGAATTATCTGGTGGTATGAAACAACGTGTTGGTATCGCTCGTGCATTTGCAACTCAGCCCAAAATGCTCTTAATGGATGAGCCGTTTGGAGCGTTAGATGCTCTAACGCGTGGCGTGATTCAAGATGAACTGGTTAATATCGTTAATGAAACCCATCAAACAGTTTTTATGATTACCCATGATATTGACGAAGCAATTTTACTAGCTGACCGCATTTTTTTGATGAGTAACGGCCCTAGAGCTTTTTTGGCAGAAATTGTTGAAAATACCATTCCTAAGCCACGTCATCGAGATGATATTCACCACCATAGCCACTATTATAAAATTCGCAACCACTTACTTGATTTCTTATTGCATCGTAGTAAAACTTTACAACAACAAAGTGATCGAGGAACGTTACCAAGAGTGATTAATTTTAAACATGAAAGCTGGGATGGGTTATAAGGAATATTGATACTCCACTAGAACCAGTGCAAATATTTGTGAACCGCCCCGGCTATATTGGAGGCAATTTTTTCGAATCAGAATGTATGATTAGAATCTATAAGATTAATCATTATATGTCTGATCGCATTGTGTCTATAAGAAGGCAAATAAACAATTAAAAAACCTCAGCTATCATCCCTGCTTTAACACCCTATAAACCGTAGCCACCCCAACACCAACCGCCTTAGCAATCTCCTCTTTCGTCATATTGTTTTGACTGGCCAACTCTCTAATACGATTATGTTTCACTGTATTGGCTTTCTTACCTGTGGGCTTATAACCACTATTCGCTAACCCCTGCTTAATACGCTCTCTACGCTTATCGTTATCAAGCTTTGCCATCGTTGCTAACAAGTCGATCAGCATATGGTTAATCACTGCTAGGATCTCACCTGTCATGCCCTTACTTACCGTATGCGTAGTTGGTAGATCAGCCACCACCAATCGCAAGCCCTTGTCTTTGATGCGCTGCTTTAGAATTGCAAAATCATCTTGAGATAGCCTGCTTAATCTGTCCACGCTTTCAACCAGCAGAATATCGCCTTGATCAGCGTCCTTTAATAGCTTAGCTAATACTGGCCTATCGAGCTTTGTACCACTGAAATGCTCAACGTACTCAACAAGGTTATCGTTATAGCTTTGGCTAAAGCTAATCAAGTCAGACAAGGCTCTCTTAGCGTCTTGATCCTTAGTGCTGGCTCTCACATAAATACGAACGGTCATAACGCCACCTATATTATTTAGACTTATAAATTAATGTCCATTGATAATATCATGATATTAATATCATTTAATAATAGAAATAAGTCTAATGATAGATAGAGTATCGTTTAGAGGTTTTATTTTTTAGGTATAGGCTAATGATAGGAAAAAAGCACAGCAACCAGTCCTATAACTCTAAAGTCTGTTATAGATGGTTCCATATTAACAGTCTATTTTGAGTAGTCTGTTAATATGTTTGAAGGGTAAAATAACTGGTTTCCTTGGGGTATACCAAAATTTCGCACTGGAACTGCCAGAGTACTATCGTAGAATCTGATACGCTAAAACCTAACTTGTATCGATATA
>NZ_JBQSXG010000105.1:0-10878 GCF_052378005.1 Psychrobacter sp. AOP31-B2-9 | reverse complement strand
ACATCGATAACCGTAATCGTTTGAGTAGATGATAACGGCCGCTCATATAAATGCTGGCAGGCATATTTTTGCACCTTTAGAACCAGTCCGATTTTTAAACCATTATTTAATTCCAACTTTCCTAGCTTACGTAGATTCTCAAGAGTGAAAGCATTGCGCTCTACCCAGTCCGGTACCAACTGCTCTGTTACTTCAGCTGCTTCAATACGATTAACCGCAAAATTCCGATGTGCCTTTAATAAGACATTATCATCCATATGATCATTCGTTGGATTAAACCCAGTAAGATAGATCATATTGTCGATAAAAATAAGTCCTCTAGGATAGATTACTCTAACGGTAGGATTGTCACGCCATTTGTTTTGATAGCTGATTTGAAGCTGCTTGTTGTGTAATAACGCCTGATGAATGCTAACCAGCACCTCACTATCAAGCTTTGGTGCTTGTACGATACTAGGCAGGGTAATGAGATGATCTTGCCACTGCCCTAGCTTACTTTGATTGAAGCTGGTCTTATCTTGTCGGTGTAATTGACTAAGCTTATCGCTAATACTTTGCTTGAAAGACGTTGGTAAATAGTTTGCGGTATATTTATCAAGCATCTGCCAAAAGAACACCGTTTGCTCATTAATGACATCGATACTAAAACTTGGCTCAATATAAAACCGTGCGGTCTTGCCGCTGATATTCTGACTCCAAGCTGGCAGACGCATTAAAGCATCGCTGTGAAAGACGTCACTGAACATTTGATTGAGACTCGTTAGGTCATTCTCTAAATTTTTACGCTCGTTTGCGTAATGGTCAGGGTTATCGCCATAGACACTCATTAATTCCGTGAGTGAGATAGCCTTGTCTTTACTACGTGGCAGGCGTTGATATAGTATAAACAGACGGCGGATTTGTTATAGCTCGCGATTGAGTGTGTAGGCATATTGGCTGCTCTATAGGCTATCGAATCTATCAAACTGTTATTATAGAAGTGAGCTATCTTAAAAGCTTATTCAAACCGTACCACAATCGCAGTACCATTATCATAAGCATTACCATCTGAGTCATACACTTGATGCCAAAGCATCTGTAGCCAACCCTGCAAATCTGTTTGGCTCTTAATAAGAGCCCATTCACTACTGGGTACTAAATCATGAATACCATCGCTACAGATGACGAGACTATTGCCTGATTGTACCGTGATGTTTTGCCTTATACTTTTAGGTGGCTCGCTGCTCGGATCATCACTATCTACTGCTAGCGCAAAGCATTCAGTAATGCTATATAAGCTGCCTGCCATACCTGTGCGATTGTACTCCGTAAACTCTACTTGGCGATCTTCATCTTTCGCTTGCTCATCTACCAGCTCGTTCAGCAAATTATGATCACGAGTTAAGCACTGCCATTCATTCTCATCTTTATCAAGCAAATACACACGGCTATCGCCGACATGGGTGATGTCTATATTGATTGAATTGTCATTCTTTAATGTGCCGACAATCATGGCTAGGGTTGCCGCAGCGCCATAGCGTTTAGGTACATGCTTGGTTTGACTTAATTGCGTATATATATACGATCTGATGTCATATTATGGACGTTTACTTGATTATCATCCCATAGCGCTCTAATTGCTTTGACCACTGCCTTTGAGCAGTGCTGTGACTGGTTAGAGCTGGCAACGCCATCCGATACGGCAAGACAAAATGGCGCTTGTACTGATGTCACTGCCATCACCCCTAAATCCTCTTGATACCAATGGTCTAAAAAGAAAAATGCGTCTTGTTGGAGGTTGTTTCTAGCATTGCCTTTAAAGGTAATGGCGCAGGCATGGGCTATTGTTTCAATAAGAGGTTCATCCTCATCACTTAAAATAGCTGTCATGTTCACTCGCTCATCAGTGATTATCGTTAAGACAAGTTTGACATACTCCCACCACTTTCGCTAAGCTCAAGTGGGGGATTCTAAAAGCGTTAGCGCTTAGGCGACTTTCTCACGAATGTCACAAGTTTTCTGTTTCAACGGGCGACCTTTACCGCATCCTCCCTCCGCAGACAAAATGGTTATGTATACTTACTACCTAAATAAATATAATTGTACAAGAAAAATCATTTGTATATCAAATACTTAAAATAAAAATCAAAGTAAATAATAGTATTATGTAAGAAATTATGTAAATAATATATTAAGACAGTAGATAATACTTTACATTTTTACTCATTTTCAAGAAGACCACTTATTATCTCCACTGTACATTTAGCTGAAAACAAACAGGCTAGTTTGTGATAACTGTCACCTTTTGACTCACTACCATCATCAACAACACATTTACAACTAAAAAACTTTGGCTTTAAAGGTGACATTCTTGCTGATTCGTATAGGGCAAAAGTTTCCATTTCGAAAGAATGTAATTTTCTATGTGTCATTCCAATCGATTTGAGCATGTCACTATCCGATATGACAGTGCTTCCACTAGAAGTTATTTCGAGTTTGATTTTTGGTTTAATATGCTTGTCATGATATTCATCTCTCTCAAAGCTGACTCCTTGAATCAATCGGTCCTCTAAATCTTCATTATCTATAATTTTGCTACTAATGAATGTCTTGACATCAGCATCCAATTGTACTGGATAAATTTCTGACACTAATTTACCGTTAGTCCATTTGCCCGCATCGTGCTGATAAGAAGTATCAGATATAATTAAATCATATATATTAGCTCCGTTGGCTTTTAAACCAGCGCATATGCCACTCATACAAATCACTTTGGGCCTAAAGTACTCAAGGGCTTTAGTAGTTACAATTGATGCAACAACTAAACCCATCCGTGGGCATGTAACAATTAAACCATTAAATTCATTAACTTTTATCTTCCTACACTCTAATCCTTTTATATTTTCAATAGGTGATATATCCGATAGAATGTGCTCAAAGGCTTTAGCTTCTTTCTTAAGTGCGCAAATTATTACAAAATCGTAAGATATTTCAGGTTTACAAGTTTTCAGATTTTGACGTAATAAAACTTTCCATTTACCATCATCGGAGAACGTTCCAACCTGTAAACCAACAGTTCCTATATCGTCAATACACTTGTATGCAGATTCGGTAAATTTTGTCAAAGCCAATACCTGTGTATTGACGTTTATACATTCATCATCTCTAATTTTGTATATTAATGCTTCGGTTAAATCGGTAGGTTCTTGATATTCAGCTAAAGGCACCATCAAATCAATAATAATTAAGTCATATTTGTCTCTTTCTAAATAAGTAGAAAATTCAACCTGATTAACTGATTTAGTAACAACTGCGTCTTCGTCGAAATTTTTAACTTCAGATATAATTTCTGCTAGTTTTTCAGGGGTATCCTCAAGGATTAAAATTTTCATATAACGATATACTCTTTAATAGTTGTTTTTTCCATGAATTTTCACCTTCATCATATAGAATGCAGTCTAAAACATCACACTCAAGTAGCTCACTAATATATCTTTTAGCAGTTTGGATTGCATAGTTATTACTACATATTTCAATTTCATGGAATTGAGTAATGATTAC
This sequence comes from Psychrobacter sp. AOP31-B2-9, assembly GCF_052378005.1. Taxonomy (NCBI): domain Bacteria; kingdom Pseudomonadati; phylum Pseudomonadota; class Gammaproteobacteria; order Moraxellales; family Moraxellaceae; genus Psychrobacter; species Psychrobacter sp. AOP31-B2-9. The sequence continues at coordinate 7,338 of NZ_JBQSXG010000105.1, read as the reverse complement.
ACAATCATCACTTCTTCCAAGGCTACTTAACTCAAGTATAACTTCTAGTCCACCATTTAATAATGATATAGGACTTCCTTCGCCTTGTACGATAGCATGGCTAGGAATTGCCATGTCTACTAAGACTAAATCAAATACTTTCTCGTCGATAGAAGTAATAGCTTCTTGAAGACTTTTAGCTGGTGTGATTTCAGAGCATAGTAAATGATCATTTATAAAGATAGTTAAACTATCTAACTTATGGATATCATCTTCTACAATCAAAACTTTAAACATTATTTGCTACCTTATATGAGATGGTAAATCTCACCTTATTATCCAGACATACCATTTCTTCAATACTGAAATTACTATCAGTCTGCTCAAGGTGGTGTAACTTCATTATTCCACTCCGCCCTTCGTATAACTGGGCATTACTTATGTCAGCATTACTTGGAACTTTTAGCCTTTGAATAATAAGCTCTTCATTTTGGTTGCTATAGATATGGGAAGCTATTGAAATAAAAAGCTTTCTTGAATTATTATCGAAATTAATTGATATCTCTAATGATTTGCTAGAATCGCCATGCTTAGCTGCATTAAATATAATTACATAAAGTGCATCATAAATCACATGATATGCACCACCGAAAAGCACAAACTCACTTAGTAGCTTCCGATCATTAAACTTAAGATTATGGGACTCTTTCACTTCTTCTATAACGGCCTTAACTAAAAGAACGATCTCAGCTTTTGGAGCAACACTTTGAGGCCTTTTGAACCACTCAAAAACAATAGAGAAGCTATCTCTTACCTTGAATTGCAAATCTTTAAAAAAAATATTTAGAGATTCTTGATTGTATGCAACCTGTGGAGGTTTGGTAAATTGCAGTACTTCAGATTGAGTGCTTTTCAAATACTGATTAACATTTTTCAAATCAACTTCTATTAATCTCCAGCAGTATTCAATCAATATATTATTTAAATTAATATTTGATCCTTGCTCAAAAAACACTTTCATTAGATCTTTAATACAAGATTGAACTATTATCTTCTTCTCTATAGCTGTTGTTTCGGGGTCTATAAGACCTCTAGGCTTTTTAGGTTTAACATCAGATTTAACATGTAAGTAAGTATCTATTATATCTTCTATTCTACTTTCATATTTATCTTTCCATTCATTCCAACCTACAATGTGAGACTGCTCATCAATCTTGTATTTCTGCTCCATAAAGGACACTATATTTTTATACATAGTTCCTTTAAAAGTACCATGCCTTATCCTTCGGCCTAAGTAGGATGATATACCATAGATGTTATTATTACAGAATTCCTGATAAACCTTATCAACTAAATAAAACAACTGCGGTGAGTCATAATATTCAGTAAGCCCTATTTTTTCAATACTACTTAATACAGACGTAAATTCTCGGATTATCTCATCTGAAATCCAGTCGTTAAATCTCTGCGCATCAACGTATATCCTATTATCATGCAGTTCATTTCTAATCTTATTTATTTGGTGGTCGATCAAGATAGTTCTAGCTCTTTCAAAATAGTTTTTATCGCTAGTCTTTTCCCACATCCAAATATGTAATTTTGCTCTAGTGTCAGTTATTGAAACAGTATCTTTTATAATGTGTGTAAGTTTGGCAATAAAATCTACAGTGCATGTTTCGTATGTGAAATTTGCTACTACCTCAGATTGCTTAGATTGATATTCAATAAATGAAATAAGATCGCCATCAAAATTATCCAATATAACTTTACTTAAAAACTTTCTAAGATTATGGTTATCTAATTCATTTTCGCTTTTCTTATGAATTAATAAGTAATAAATTATTTTAGATTCCAACTCATCTGATTCTTTAGCTATCTTTCTTAATAACTTATAATCTATTGACCTTGCTAACTCTCTAGTATTACCCATGATCCAATATAGATTATTCTGATCGAAAATCACCTCACCATTGTTCAGAGCAATAGTGTAATTAAAAATAGCAGACCTAGTAATAGCACCATCGTTCATTAACAACTCTAGATTACTATTAGGGCTATTAGTTCGCATGCTAGGATCAAGCAGTTTAGAAAGGTTATACTTACTAATAATAGTATTTAAATTATCAGATAGCTTTTCTGTATTTATAGTTAAATCAAGATAATCAGAACTAGGATCATCTACAAATAAATCTTGTAGAATCCTATAGTTTTCAACACCCTTAATTTCATACCATGCACTTGAATGCTTAGAAAATATATCTTCTGTATCAACAGTGAAATTCTCCAAATAAAACGCAGCTAAGTCCTCAATATCCACTCTACTTTCTTCAAACAATTTTAATACTAACTTAAGGTAATGATAATTATGATAAGCGTAGGTGTCACTATTACGTATTAAGAATAACAGTCCATCAATTAGTGAAGATTGAAGGTTATATCTTAAACGTGTATCCAAATCATTATTTTTACAATCATAATCCTTATATAGAAATGGAATCTTTAATATCGTATTCACATAACATTCAAAACTGGATATATTCATAATGGATTTTTTAAGACTAAAGAAACTCATTTCTACGTCGTAACATTGTTGTAATGAGCTTAGTATTTGATTCTCACCATAACTATTGAATTTCTGTACAAACCCATCTATAAATATTAATTCAATATCTTCTATTTTATTCAACTCACTAATTAGAATTATCTTTCTTATTATGAAATGGCTATATCCATAATTATCAATCACCCTCTCAATTAACCTCTCTGCTTCAAGATAATCCTTACTTAAGATAAAGTTGTTTAGCTCTAAAAATAGTTTTATTAGAGCCGTTAATTTATTAAAATTATTTTTAACAACTAAATTCAGAATATTTAAGTGTTTATCTATAGGTATAGAATCAAGAAAGTACTCTTTTTGCGATATTTCCGGCTCTTTAGGAAATAATGCAGGTATTACATCATTATCATCACACGATAAAATAACATTTTCAATATTTACAATATCAATTGGTTTTAGTAATTTTCTTAACCTACTTATTTTTTTATGTGGCTTGTCCAGTTTATCAAAAACTAAAGGTCTAAGATGCTTTCTTGCAGTTTTATCCAACAGTTTATACTTACTCATAAAATCTTTATTTACTAGTAATTTGCTAATATTTGATAGATCATCATTGGTATTTTTCATTGTATTTAACTTAAATATTGGTATTTTTACTTAATAAAATGAAGCCTAGTATTTATAGTCAGTTGAAAAATAAAATCTAACTAATACCTTTCTAAGCTAAACCCTTTTCACTTTCTGTACTTACGTAGCAATAGACTAAAGGAGGTGCGGTCAACCTTCCTATAACGTATTTATAGTGAGTTAACTATACTATATCAACTTAAGCAATATACCAAACCACTATTTAACTCTATATTTCTTACTTAGAATTAAAAAACAATAGACTCAACTGCTAAAGATAACTCAGGTTATCGCATCTCAAAATCAGACCGTTCACGATCAATCTTTGGCATAGAGGCATTAAGCTTATTTTCTGTCATTCCATGTTTGTAAGCATTGTACTGCCATAAGACAAACATTTGCTTGTACTGACGGTTTTGTTCCTTGAGTTCTGCTAGCTCTGCCTCTAAGTTAGCAATTCTCGAAGCTGCTGCATTTAAACTAGCAGGTCGAGGCTTAGCAGGTTCTTTCACCTTGAGTATATCTTTTTTAGCTTTATAAGCCGCTGTAATTGCCTCATGAGCGCTTAAAGACTGTCTTGTAGGCATCTTACCTACAAGTGGCTCTACTTCCTCGCAAATCGCAGTCCACGTTATCTTAGGCTCTGTCCAACCTCGGATTAAGTTAACGATAGCTTCTATATGTTGCCTATTTAAATGTTTAGCCAAAACCGCCTCCAAGTAGATCTGTAAGATCCTCTAAAATCGACACTTCATTAGATACATCTTCATTTTCAGCAGCCATATTTATAGCTTTCTTTCTAGCAACACGACGTAATTGGCTAAAATCGTCACCACGAAGTTTGACCTGTGCACCATCATTTATATTTGGATTTTCCAAAATATAGATAAGTTCACGTAATCTAGTAGCTGTTTTGTTTTGATGCTCTAACCATCTATCAGCACCCATTTCTTTTTCTTCAACTGCATGCTCAGATTTAACCAACAGATACTCAATTTTACTAAGCCTTTCTTTCATGCGAACTAGTTTTGCTGCATCACCTTTAATACATACTTGTTCTGTACAATTGATACAGTCTCTAAACTTTTCACATGGACTCATCGTGAAGTCATGTACACAAAATCCGTACTCAGTAATATGTGCAGCAGCTTGCTCCAAAGTATTGAATTCTTGAGTAGTGACCGGTAAATATTTTTTTACTTCACCTACTGGCCCAAATAGTGCTTTCGACGGATCAATCCTCTCTGCCATTGCGACCATTTCGTAGTCAGCCATATGATTGTAAGTGCGATTCTGTTTTACATCAGCTCTACCAGACCATTTGGCTATTTCTAAGTTAGATAAACCACCACGTTGTGCAATAGTGTTGAGTAGATGCCGAGCTTGATGTGATGTGACTTTTAATCGCTCCCCATTTTCATGTACATATCCATATCTATCAAAAATACTTTTAGTTTTTAGAGTTATAGGTGTTTGAAGATCGCTATTGAAAAAGGTTGCATTAATTTTTTTGAGTTCAATAGGTAGGGTACACTTACCCACATGAAACTGATTGGTATTTAAGACAAACAAAGCATTTGAAAACTTAATGCCTTTATCTTCATCAAGCCATGGAAAACTTTCCGGTAAACGTCCTTTCACATGCTCCCATAAACTGTTTAAAGTATTTTGCCCATCATTACAGCCAAGACCTCTATGCTTCAGATTATTACGACTAGCATCTTTTGTGCGATGAGGAAACCCTAATGCTTGGCATGCCTGTTCAATCGTTAACGGCTTATCATCAGCTACATTCGGGCATTGTTCGTGACGATAAAACTTATTAGGATTATCTTCAATCCATTTAGCCAACTTACGAGCTTCAGAGGATAAATTTCTAACTCTATCAATAGCAATTTTAGCTATTCCTACCATAACCGTAGGTATCCATTTGATATCACCTTCATAGCCTTTCCCAGAGTAAAAACGCCAACCATAACGCTCTACCCCACTTTTATCGTTCTCTACTACCTCACAATCTTCTGGTAATGTGAGTATCTCAGTTATACGTGAGGGTGCAGACATTAACATCGCAAATACAGATGTTGTAAAAATATCTCGTTCTTTTTTAGGATTACTAGCAAATATCTCAGCTAACGCGTTAAGTGCGACTTCATTAGGAAGCTTTTTTTCTCTATTCTGTTTTGCTTCCTTACCAGTTTTTGTCACATCTTCTGGACGGGAAATTGGATTGCACCACTTCTCTAAACTTGCATTAATAAGTTTATTTTCAGTTAAAAACTTAGCGATCCTTTCAATCTCACGTCCACAGGCATATGCACCACCTTCACCATAGTAGCATCTTGCCAATGACGCAGACTCATCTAAACATGCGATAGATAACCTTGAAATAGATGCTTCGCTATTTACTTGTATCAGTGCCGCTTCTAAAGCACGAAGGGCTTTAAGCTCATTCTTAGTACCAGTAGGCTTATGACCTTGTTGATATCTAAAATAAGCTTTTGCAAACTCAACGAAGTCCTTGCTCATTAACTCTTCTGGCTTCGGCTTACGTGTTGTAACACCGAGCTTTGCAAATACCGCTATTTTTGGCCAAATGTGAGCATGCCATTCCAAATCAGAACCAAACACTGTTAAGTCTTTGCGGCATTTATTTATAAAATTTTCTAAGTTAGCTGCGGCTGTTAGCTCAGCTCTAGATTTGAATTGGAAAACGTTAGGCATGGTTAATTCCCTACTGTTTATGAAGTTCTAAAGATCGCTTTTCACAACGCATAATGACATCCGCGACCGCAACGATACTTCTATCTAATATTGCTGCTACCTCAATATCTCCAGTAATTTCTTTTACTCGTTCTCGTTCATCAAGTAAGTTCTGATACACTTCTCTATGAGGCCCATTAAGCCAAGGTTGAAAGTGAATGCACGTATAGCAAGGTATAGGGACATTTGCGCCACAAAACCCGTGTTCACCGCATGTCCCAATGCCAGAACCCTCTTCAGTACGAATACGGCTATTAAGATCGTTACCTCGTTCAGCATCTTCCTCGGAATCAACTAGAACACCTGCAAAGGCTTGAGCGTAAGGCGCTAATTGGAAACCAACTGCCTCGTCTAATCGCTGAACATGCTCAGGGATGTTTTTAATATATACGCCAGAATTTTGAGTGTCACTATGGTCTAGTAGCTCTGCTATAACTAACTCACCGAACCCTTCACGCGCAGCCCTAGTACCTGTAGTGTATCTAAACCTACGAGCATTAATGGACAAATCCTCACCTGTTCTTTCCGACTTAATTCCTGAGGCAGCTACAACAAACTGTAGAGTATCAGTCACTTTAGCCGATGCAATATGTAATTTATCAGTTGTTAGCAAGGCTTTAAACTCAAAGAGCGAATCCACCTGTTTGATCATAGGGTAGTCGGGGAAAAGGGGTACTTGCTGACAGTCGTATTCATTTAGCTTAACACCCAGACTCTTTTCGACTATCGATATAGCATTTTTCGCTTGAGCTGAAAGAATAGCCCACAACTCTTGTGTTAGAGCAAAATGTTTAAATTGAGTCCTAAAGCCTTCACCGTGCTTTGCTCTAGGTACATTCAGTATATAGAAAGGTTCACCTCTCTTACTTGTTCCACATAGAACGTCTATTACCCTCAAGTGAGATATTTGAACTGAACGGCGGCCAGTATTACTGATGATAAGTGAGATCGCCAATTCGTCTAAGGTAATCAGGTTTCTTTCGAATGCAGTAACTGCACCTTCATTAAAAGCCTGTAGCTCGTTATCACTTAACGGGCCTTCATTAGGGTCTTTACGCTTAACAGCATCCCCTTTTCGATTACCTTTAATTGTCCAACCATCAAGTAATCGGATTACATCCTCATCAATACCATCGTAACCAAGCTCATACCATTTTCTTAAAAAACCTCTAATCGTACCTAAATACCATTCATTAGAGCTAATTAAAGAAGATCTATAGTTAATTAGCATGGTGTCAGTAATTATAAATACACTTGTGTTCCTAAGCATATGAGTAAATCTAACGGCTATATTACACGTATGCCCAGCTGATAAATTAGAAGCATAAAACGCTAGTGCATGAATAAAACCGTTTAAGGCTTTCTTATCTAAATGTTCGTGGATTGACCCCTGCCGTCAAATCCGTACACAT
>NZ_JBQSXG010000104.1:0-11275 GCF_052378005.1 Psychrobacter sp. AOP31-B2-9 | reverse complement strand
TGAACTTCGGCATTATTATTGGGGCTTTTATTGCTTCGGCGGCTGGTGGCTTATTCAAGTTCACCAAAATCACTAAGGGTAATTTTGCAGCATCCGTCATTGGTGGCTTGATGATGGGCTATGGTGCACGCTTGGCATTTGGTTGCAATATCGGTGCTTATTTTGGTGGTATCGCTTCTTTCAGCTTACACGGCTATATTTGGGGCATACTCGCCATGGCAGGCACCTTCTTGGCTCTGTACTTACGTCCTGTGTTCGGATTGTCAGTACCAAAATCTAATGACTCAGTCTGCTAATAAAGATAACCATACGAGAATAAAAAAACAGCCGATTCAATCGGCTGTTTTTTATTCACTAAACTAGAGCGTGTCATCAATTAGATTATTAGAGTTGAGTCGATATTTATTGATCACTGCTCTGTATGTTACGAGCAATTACTAATGCCATACGTCCCGTGGCAGGTTGCTGTAAATGTGTCTGGCGACGATAAGAGTAATAGCGACTGTCGGCATAACTACAGTCAACAGGTAACTCATTCATAACCATAGCACCGGCAGCTTCCAACTGCATGGCAGCCAACTTAGGCAAATCAAGCTTAACTTTGTCATTGCCATTAGTACTGCTACTGGCAGACGGTATAGAAAATAATGCGACAAAATCATCCAGCTCTCTTGCTGACAGGGCTTGGTTTTCTTTGCACCCTGCTAATAGCTTATCACGGACATCTACACTCACCTCGTAATTCGCCTGACTGATACACACGCCTATCCAAGCCTTAATCGGTAGCGTGTCATCAAACCTATTTACAGCCGCTTTAATCACGCCACAAGCCAGTCCTTGCCAGCCTGCATGAATCGCTGCTATCTGTCCAGTTGCAGGCTGGTATAAGACAACAGGCACACAGTCGGCAGTCATTATCGCCAATCCAATACCTGATTGCTGACTAACCATCGCATCCGCTGCCACGGGCGCCATGCTTAAGACAGGCGCATCGACATCGTGAATCTGCCTACCATGAACTTGATTAACCCAATGCAAACGTCTAATCGGCGTATTTTGAAGACTTTTCGATGACAGGCTTATAAAGCTTGCATTAATAGCAGACAACAATCCCATGCGATTGTGCAAGACCTTTGCCGCATCGTCATTGACATGCAGCCCTAAATTAAGCTCACCATAACTCGCCTGACCTGGTTGCAATGCGCTTGTCTGTGCTGCAGACTCGCTGCTTGAGTCAAGCGAGTGAACCGTCTCATTAGGAAACGCAGCCGTTTGAAAAACAGCGACATCATCAATTTGCGCAAGCAACGTCATTGGAATCGTATTCATCATGGCCAAAATTCACTATCTTTATGAATCGGTTTTATGCCAACGACAGGGCGTTACAGCATGGTTTATGAGTAACTTTACCAGACTGATTATTCGTCATCATAGCCATCACTTAACACAGCGATCAGTTTTTGCATGTCTTCTGGTAGCGGCGTGGTCACTTCCACATCTTCACCTGTCGTAGGATGCACGAACCCTAAAGTATAAGCATGCAACGCTTGACGCGGGAAGTTATTAATTGCTTGACGCTGCGCTTCCGTGAGACCTGAACGTAACTGGCGACGCCCACCATAAACGCGATCACCAACGATCGGATAGGTCACATGACTTAAGTGCACACGAATTTGATGCGTACGCCCTGTCTCAAGCCCTACATCTAAAAGGCAATAGTTTTCATTAAGTGGTGTCACATCTAATAAGTGAGTAACCGCCTCACGCCCTGCTGTCATGACTGTCATTTTCGTGCGTTGATTGCGATGACGACCAATTGGTGCATCGATGCGACGGTGGCGCAGCAGGCTTGCCTGATCACCTGCGACCACACACTTATAATGGCGATATACGGATTTGTCTTTTAGCTGCTCCATCAGTGCCATTTGAGAAGGTTTTGTTTTACCGATGAGTAATAATCCAGAGGTATCCTTATCAATCCGATGCACCAGACCTGCGCGCGGTAGATGGTGCTGCTGTGGATAGTGATATAGTAGCGCATTGACCAAAGTGCCGGTTTGATTACCCGCACCAGGATGCACGACCATGCCGACAGGTTTGTCGATAACGAGCACTTCATCATCTTCATAGACAACATCGATATCTATATTTTCTGGTTGGTCTTCACTATGCTGCTCTAACGTCGCTGATAGATGCAACACATCATCGGCTTTGACGCGAACCTTTGGCTTTTGCACACTACCGTTATAGAGCAAATTGCCATCAGTGATCCAACCTTGTATCTGCACACGCGAGAAATCTTTGAATGCTAGCGAGGCAACTTTATCAATACGCAGACCTGACTCATCTTCTGTGACCGTGTGGGTCAGATCTATCACGACTGGCACTGCTTGACCTACACCTGAAGTTTCATCATCGCTATCGTCGATGTCATCACAGTCTTCATCGCTATTTAGCAACGCTGTTTCTGATAAATCCGCTTCAATTGACGTTGCATCATCATGCACTGTCTCATCAGGTGTGGGCTGATTGTTGTCAGGTAACTCACTATCTTTTAAAACATCATTTGGCATCGGTGACTCTTGTGCTGATGAATCAGTATCTAACGACTGATTCGGTGGTAAATGGGTGGTCATAGCATTATTATTCATAATAAATGGGTACGTAGTAAAGTCCTTAACATGATGTCATTAGAGAACTTTTTAAAAAAAATTACAAAAAAATAGTCTGCCCATTGCTAATTTATCACTCATCGTGAAAGCAATCATCATCAAAAAAAACGGCAGCAATATCACGATAGTGTACCATGCCAAGTGCTTAAGCCCTATAGAAGCTATTCCTAATCTATCATTTTTACTTAGAGCTTACTTGCACCAAGACTCAATGATTAACTCTCCCAAATATGACATTGCTGTAATTTACTGTATATTTAACAGTATCAGCGACATTCGATATCGCTCGTGATAGCCGCTCATGCTAAAATGCCGAACTGAAATGGAATATGATGAAAAAATAGACGAAGCAAACGTTATTCTATAAAGTATGAGTATATTTTGCTGTATGCTATGGCACTGAATTAAAAAATGACTTTCTTATTAAAAGATGTTGAACATTCACACATAGGCACTGCTTAATGTTCAACACACTTTAGAGTGAGATGTCATCTTGACCTCGTACACTATTAAAATAAACCGCATTCAATAAAAATCATGTTGATGATAAGTCTGCTTAACGATAAATATAATCAATAACAGACAGTTACGAGGTAGCACCATCATCGCTTTTTATTATTAACCTTTTATATAGCATAATGACGCTGCTGTTATTATGCGTCCTGTGTCGGAGAAGAAGTATGCAAGCTGTTGGCAACACGTTTATCAAACTGTCCTCAATAACCCTACTTACCCTAAGTGTCAGCCTAGTGGGTTGTCAGACTTTTAAGAACCTGAGTGGCGGCGGCGAAGAAGATACGGCGGTAGAAACTGCTGAAAAATCTGAACAAAGTTACTATAACGAGGCCATCGAACAGATTGAGCAAGGTCATTACAATCAGTCTATTGAAGACTTGACCAACCTGCGTACCTTTTACCCTACTAGTCAGTACGCTGAACAAGCATTACTCGATATGATGTATGCACAATATGCGAGTGGTGAGTACGAAATGGCAGCGGCTAGTGCTGAGCAATTTATCCGCCTATACCCTTCTAACCCACAAATCAGCTATGCTTACTACGTACGCGGTGTGGCCAATATGGAGGGTTCATCAGAAGGCTTTAAACTGTTCAAGCTCAATCAAGCTGAACGCGATACCGCCTATCTACGTATTGCCTTTGCTAACTTTCAAGAGCTGGTCGGTAAATACCCAAACAGCCCTTATGCACCAGATGCAGCACAGCGTATGACTTTTATTTACAATCAATTTGCTGAAAGTGAGATGGCTGCTGCCAATTGGTATATCGAGCGCGAGGCTTATGTTGCCGCTGCCAACCGTGCTAAATGGGTATTTCAATATTACCCACTCAGTGAATCTATCCCAAAAGCCCTGACTGTCTTAGCCTATAGTTATGACAAACTGGGTCTAACCGATCTATCAAATGAGTACAAAACCCTATTACAAATTAACTATCCTAATCAGTTAACCAGTAATGGTAATGTGAAGCTAGATACCAAACGTGATAGTAGTTGGCTGAATAAACTGACCTTTGGAAAGCTGGGGCGCTCAAGCGTAGAAGATAAATCAGTAGGGACAGGTCAATATAATGGTGCGACCAAAACTCAGATAATCCGTAATGCCAATCAGCTAAGATTGCCTAGCGCCAATGCAGCTCCTGCTAACGCGCCAGCTGCCAATGTTGCGCCTGCACGTGGTACAAACGGCAATCCGCAAAACAGTCAGCCACCAGTAGGCATCACTCAACCAAACCAAGATGCTCCTATGGTTCCATAATCTCTCAAGCTATAATTTTTCAAACTATAGCCCCTTAATCTATAGTCACTTAACATGAATAACAAAGACTTATTGCATTATATAAAATGCGTTTTCGTACTTCATAACAAGTGACTTAGATGCTGTATCATAAAAAAATAAGGTCAACGATAATGTTGGCCTTATTTTTCTGTTTCTATAACACGCTTTGTGTTCCAACCTGATTGACCTATGGTAAACTGTTTTTTGTATGAGCATTCCAAACCATATTCTTGAACAATTAAATAGCCAAGCTGACTTAATCAGTATTATTGGGCGTCATACCACGCTTAAACGAGCAGGTAATGAATATAAAGGCTGTTGCCCTTTTCATGGCGAAAAATCTCCTTCATTTTATGTCAATCCACAAAAAAACATCTATCATTGCTTTGGATGCGGTGCCAGTGGTAATGCCATCAGTTTTTTTCGCGATTATGAAGGCTTGACCTTTATTGAGGCCGTTAATGAGCTATCAAAGCAAACCGGTATTGAAGTCCCCAAAGAAGAACAGCAAAACGTCAGCTATCAGCGTAGCGTACCCAAACCTGCCGCTCCTAAGCCGATTCTACCTCAGCCTGCACCCAATGCCACGAACGACCAAAGCAGCCTAAGTCCAGAAAACTCAAACCAAAGCGGTTTAGAACAAAGCCATGTACCGCCGATTAGTTACGATGAAAATAGCTACAACGACTATCCGCCACTAGATGCCTACGACTCTGTTCCTTATCCGGCAGACGCTTATGATGCAGGTAATTACGGTCCAGACTATCAAGGCGATACGAGCTATCCACCAACTTGGCTCAGCGGCAGCGATGAAGGTGCCGACCTACAGGGTATGGATAGCCAATCTAATACAGATGGCAACCTCTATGATTTATTAGAGCAAATTCAGCAGTTTTATCAGCACAATCTCACTACTCATCCACATGCCAAGCATTATTTTTTATCGCGTGGCATCACTGAGGATATTTTTGAGACATTTGGGTTGGGCTACGCGCCATTTGGTTGGCAGCATCTCGAGCATCAGTTCCCACAGGATATCGAGGGTCTCAAAGCGTTAGGCTTAGTGCGTCAGTCAGAATCAGGACGTGATTACGACCTATTACGAGATCGAGTCATCTTTCCGATTCGGGACAATCAAGGCCGTACTATCGGCTTTGGTGGTCGAGCGCTAGACGACGAGGTAAAGCCCAAATACATCAACTCATCTGACTCACCCGTTTTTCATAAGCAGCATGTGCTGTATGGCTATTATGAGTCTCGCCAGCAACGTGCCAATGACTGGCTCGTGGTCGAAGGCTATATGGATGTTATTGCCCTTTATCAGGCAGGTATCTATGGTGCTGTTGCCTCTATGGGCACAGCGATCAACGAGAGCCAAATATCACGACTGCTGACGCTGAACCCTACCCTAACACTCAGCTTCGATGGGGATAGCGCTGGACAAAAAGCCGCTTGGCGCACGCTAGAGGTCGCCCTGCCTGTATTGGCCGATGACAAAGAGCTGAGGTTTTTGAGCTTACCTAACGGTCATGATCCTGATACTTTTATCAAGAGTCAGGGCAGTGATGCCATGCGTGAGCAGATCACCAATGCCATGCCATTGTCGCAGTATATTTTTGCGTATTTAAGTGAGCGTTACGATCTGACCTTGGTAGAGGGTAAAGCCAAGCTCATGTCCCAAGTACGCTCATTAACCATGGCATTGCCCAAAGGCAGTAGCTTTAAGTACTTGCTGAACAATGATGTGTATCAAAAGCTGGGCGGCAAGCGCAGTCAAAACGTCGAGGCAAAAGACGCGCTGCTAGATTTTGATGGTGACATGACCATCAGTCAGCAATTGCAGCTGTGTTTTTTATTCCAGCCACGCGCATTGCTTGAAGACCCGATTGAGTCAATTTGGCAGCAGTCAGGATTGACTAACTTAAAGCTACCCGCTCATATTCAGCAAAAAGCCGCTGACGATGTATTACGTTCAATCGCATGGGAGGACTTGCAAGATACTGCGCTATTGGACGTGGTCACTACCATAAAGCGTTGCCTAAAGTACTTACCAACAGACGCCAATGCAGCAGCACATTTTGTATTATCGAATCTCAACCCAGCAAACCAAACCACTTTAAGCAGTAGCTGGGGTGGGTTTTATAGAGCATTAACTACCAGAAATGTGCTAAGCCTTGATGACTTGATAGAAGAGTTAGTAAGCTCACTACTCGAACGTAATATAAAAAAGAAAATGCAAGAGCTGATAAAAAATCCTGACCATATCAAACAAGCAATAGTTCGTATCCAAGCACAGCATCTAAGTAACTGGCTACGTGCGCAACACGCCGAACGCTCATCGCAAATGGTCACGGTTCAATCTTAGTATTGAATATTAGTATTGACCCTTATTTTTGTAAATAAAACATCAACCCTTTAAAAGTATAGCAGCTGCCCCCACTACTAATGATTATGCCGAGTAGTCAAAACCGCATCCAAAATAATGTTAAACATTGAACTGATAGCAAATAATCAGTAGAAAATGGTCGGTAAATATCACTGTCTCGTGCTTGATTACTGTGGTCTGTGTTAAACTATGCGGCTGTATATTTGCAGCATTGCTTAGTGAAAGATTATAAGCATGCATCGTCAGGCACAAATTTTAGGTATTATTTTTAATTAGCAGTTTTGAACGAATACTATTTTGAAGTATTTTTTAATGTTTAGCTGTTTTTCAGCATTGTTATTGTAGTGTTTTGAGCCTTTATTCATATCCACTCATTTTTGATATTATTGACAACCTCTACGCCACATTTTGATCAATCGACTGATAAGATCAACGCACCCAGCCAGCGATAGCGCGTCACAATATAAAAATGTCCGATGCAAGTAAGCGAGTATTTATGAACGATAAGTCAGTTTCTAAGTCCACATCTCAACTGGCCACCTTAATCCAAATGGGTAAAGAGCAAGGTTATCTAACCTATGCTGAGGTGAATGACCAACTGCCCGACTCTATTACCGAAAGCGATCAGATCGAAGATATTGTGCAAATGCTAACTGACGTTGGTATTAAAATCTTTGAATCTGCCCCTGATGCCGATGACATCTTGATGAACGATGATTCAAGTGATGATGACATGGCAGCAGATGAGGCGGCGGCAGTACTAGCCTCTGTTGAAACTGAGCCTGGTCGCACCACTGACCCTGTACGCATGTATATGCGCGAAATGGGTACCGTCGATCTACTGACCCGTGAAGGTGAGATTGCCATTGCCAAACGTATCGAAGAAGGTATTCGTGACGTACAGCATGCCATGTCTTACTGGCCTGGTACGGTACAGTTCGTCCTCGATGAATATCAAAAAGTACAGGATGGCGACAAAAATCTTTCTGATGTCATCACTGGTTTCTTAGATCCTGAAACCGAAGCAGATAAAATCGCTGCTCAAGAAGCAAAAGAAGCAGCGAAAGAAGAGCGTGAGCGTATCAAAGAAGAGAAAGAAAACCCACCACCAGTCAAAGCAAAAGAAACGGCGCTTGACGACGATGATGAAGATGACGAAGACGACGATCAAGATGACGAAGCCGAAGAAGAAACCAGCGGCATCGATCTAGAAGAAGTACGCTTGCGTCTAGAAGAAATCGAAAACCTATTTATCAAAGCCAAGCAAGCCTTAATCGACTATGGTCGTGGCAGCGCACAAGCGGATGAAGCTTATGCACAGCTTGCAGAACGCTTTATGATGTTAAAACTGAACAACCGCTTGTCAGATCAAGTTATGGCTATCATGCATGATGTCTATGATGACGTCCGTAAGCAAGAGCGTCAAATCATGCGTCTAGTGATTCGCCGTGGTCGTATGCCGCGCGATGAGTTCCGTAAAACCTTCCCTAGTAATGAAACCAATGTTGATTGGCTCATTGAGCGTATCAAAGGCAAACCTGCTTTTGCTGGTACGTTAGAAAAAGTCACTGACGACGTTATTCTACTCCAACGTAGAATTCGTGATTACGAGCAAAAGCTCGACATGAAAATCCACGACATGAAAGACGTGGCACGCCGTATGGCAGTTGGTGAAGCAAAAGCTCGCCGCGCCAAAAAAGAAATGGTCGAAGCCAACCTACGTTTGGTTATCTCAATCGCTAAGAAATACACCAACCGTGGTCTACAGTTCTTGGATCTGATTCAAGAAGGTAACATCGGTCTGATGAAAGCGGTTGATAAGTTTGAATATCGCCGTGGTTATAAGTTCTCGACCTATGCGACATGGTGGATTCGTCAGGCGATTACCCGCTCTATCGCTGACCAAGCGCGCACCATTCGTATTCCTGTGCATATGATTGAGACCATTAATAAGATAAACCGTGTCTCACGTCAGTTGCTACAAGAAATGGGACGCGAGCCAACGCCTGAGGAATTGGGCGAACGTTTAGAGATGGACGAAGTCAAAGTCCGTAAAGTGCTTAAGATTGCAAAAGAGCCTATCTCAATGGAAACCCCTATCGGTGATGATGAAGATTCACATCTAGGTGATTTCATTGAAGATGGTACGATCTCAAGCCCTGTCGATGATGCGACATCTGCTGGCCTACAAGAAGCCACTCGCGATGTATTAGGTAACCTGACTGAGCGTGAAGCGCGTGTATTAAAAATGCGTTTCGGTATCGATATGCCAACGGATCATACATTGGAAGAAGTCGGTAAGCAGTTCGATGTGACACGTGAGCGTATCCGTCAGATCGAGGCAAAAGCACTGCGTAAATTGCGTCATCCGTCACGCTCTGAGCACTTGCGTTCGTTCCTTGAAAATGACTAAGATCAAAACAGAATGAGTACCAATAAAAAAGCCGAGTTAATCTCGGCTTTTTTGTGTTTTTGAATATGATACTATTAATACAAAGTTAATGTGCGCCTAGGCTTTGCTCAGCATCTGGTTTATCATGTACACCAAAACTGTCTATCATCGCTTGGCTCGCCTCGTTCAAACCAATGAGCTCTACCTCAGTGCCTTCGCGGCGAAATTTAATAATCACTTTATCTATCGCAGCAACTGCTGTCACATCCCAAAAATGCGCGCGCGACACATCAATCACCACGTTAGAGACAGATTCCTTAATATCAAAGGAGTCAATCATACGCTCTGCTGATGAAAAAAATACTTGCCCATCAACTTGATAATAACGCGTTTGCGATGCTGCATCCATGTGGCTATGCACACTCATATAGCGCTCAATCTTATTGGCAAAGAACAATGCTGACAGCAATACACCGATCAATACGCCATAGGCCAAGTTATGCGTCGCAACCACCACAGCGACAGTCGTAATCATGACGACATTGCTTTGTAACGGCTTGGTTTTTAGCTCCTTAAACGAGCCCCAGTTAAAAGTACCAATAGACACCATAATCATCACAGCGACTAATGCAGCCATTGGAATAATCTTTAACCAATCGCTTAAGAATACTACCATCAATAATAAAAACACACCTGCTACTAAGGTAGAGAGACGCGTATAACCACCTGATTTGACGTTGATAATCGACTGACCAATCATCGCACAGCCTGCCATTCCACCAAAAAAGCTACTAACGACATTAGCAATACCTTGACCCTTGCACTCTTGCGTACGGTCGCCTTTGGTATCGGTCAAATCATCTACAATAGTCATGGTCATCATCGACTCAAGCAAGCCAACTATCGCCAAACTGATAGAATACGGAAAAATAATGATCAATGTATCTAAGTTCAACGGGATATCAGGTATCAAAAACATCGGCAGGGTATCAGGTAGCTGCCCCATATCATTGATGGTTCGAGCCTCTGCACCTAGTAAGATGGCTACAACCGTGACCAGTACAATACTGACCAATGGCGATGGAATCACTTTACCGATCTTTGGAATGTATGGATAGCCATAGATAACGACGAGGCCTAATGCCACAAGACCATAAACATGTACTAAGTTTGAACCTGCCTGCGGCATCAACTCAGGAACCTGTGACATAAAAATCAAAATAGCCAAGGCGTTGATAAAGCCCAGCACCACAGATTGAGACACATATTTCATCAGATTGCCCAGCTTTAAGAAGCCAAAGATGATCTGTATAACACCTGTCAGCACACTGGCTGCTAACAAATACTGCAATCCATAGTCTTTGACCAGCGTCACCATCAATAACGCCATTGCACCAGTCGCCGCTGAAATCATCGCTGGACGACCACCGACAAACGCAATCACTACCGCGATACAAAATGAGGCATAGAGCCCTACTTGGGGATCGACACCTGCAATGATAGAAAACGCAATTGCTTCAGGAATAAGCGCCAAAGCAACGACCATGCCAGCCAAGACATCGCCGCGCGCATTGGATAGCCAATGCTCTTTAATTGTATTTAACATATTTAACTCAGTTTTTAGAAACTGCTATAGTCTGTCCATAAACGAGGTATCTAATCATTATTTGGAAAACATTTAATTGGAAAGCATCTAAAAAATAGTTAAGATCAGCTCACATAAAAAGTCTGACACATCTCTAGCTAGGCACGTCTCTATTTAGGTACCTTGCCCATTACCTGTCAGATAATAAATATAAAAATGTGAACGATCATAGTTAGCGAGTTATCGTCATAACATACTTTTTAGTGGTGTAATCTTCATAATCCACTAGATATATCGAATAATGATACAAACGTTAAAGCAGTGCATGCGCACAAGAAAAAGCGTTAGACGCTTTATGAGAGTAATTGCTATAAGAGCAATTATTACTGAGGAGAGGTACAGCTAGGGTGGCGTATTCATCTTTATGGTGGCAGCTTTTGTAGA
>NZ_JBQSXG010000103.1:0-11485 GCF_052378005.1 Psychrobacter sp. AOP31-B2-9 | reverse complement strand
GTAGGTGCTAAGTCATTAATCATAGGTGTAAATAATTATGTAGGATAAATATAATAGAAAATTTGGTATGTGCACGCGTAGCGTGTAATATTGCTTATACAGTTTGAGACAGTCCAGCATTTATGCTTATGATAATATTGATTGATTTTTAACAGTACATATTGGCAGTTAGTGGCGACATTTAATATCGGTAACCAATGCTTTAAAGTAAAGCATAGAGAGGGTAGAGTGTATGGGTTGTAATTAACTCAATCACTTTCGGTTTTTATAATATAAATAATATTACTAACGCAAAATAACTAGGTATATATAATGAAAAAACAACCAGCACAGTGGCTACTCAGTGCAGCGTCAGTGGGCATCGCCGGTATCATTCTTGCTCAAAGCTATGGAACCGCCGTAGCCGACACCAATACTGAAAGTTTCGTACAAACTCCTGAACAAAAAGTCACCACTCGCCAAGTCGCTGCATTGTTGGATCGTAGTCATTATCTTAATCAGCCTCTGGATAGTAAAACTGGTGCTGAGATTCTGTCTATGTATATTGACAGCCTTGATCCAAACCATACATTATTTTTGCAGTCTGATGTCGATGAGTTTAAGAAAAAATATGGCGATGATTTCGGTGCTAGGCTCAAGCGTGGCGATTTGTCTGCGGGAGTCGATGTTTTTGAGCGCTATCGTAAGCGCTCAAAAGAGTATTTTGAGATGGCAAGTAAGATGCTAAAAACTGATATCGACTTGACTGGTGACGACACAATCGTGCTTGATCGCGAAAAGCTCAATCATTTCAAAACCAAAAAAGAGCAGCGTGACTATTGGGCACGCCAGTTAAAATTTAGTTTGATAAGTATTACGCTTGGTCAAGAAGACGAAAAAGCCAAAGAACAAGTTTTCTTAGATAATCCAGACATTACGCGTGGACAAGACTTGGTGCGCAATGACCAGCGAACACCAAGTGAAATTTTATTAAATCGTTTGTCACGCCAGCAAGAGCAGTCGAAACGCCTTACCAATGATGAAATCATGGAAACGGTTCTCAATACAGCGATGCTGACATACGATCCACACAGTAATTATTATGCACCAATTCAGGCAACTGAGTTGCAAATTCAATCCAGTTTACAGTTAGAAGGAATCGGTGTATCTATTCGTCCAGATCGTAAAAACCCAGATTATACTCGTATTGTGACCTTGGTAGATGGAGGCCCAGCGGCTAAGTCTGGTCAAATCAAACCCAATGATTTGATTGTTGGTATTGCAAAAGATGGTGAGACCATGACAGATGTAGTGGGTTGGTCAACCCGCGAAATTGTCGGTTTGATTCGTGGTAAGCGCGGTACCTCAGTAACGCTTAAACTACGCCAGCCTAATACACCTGATGCCAGTGCTCGTACGGTAACTGTGGTACGCGATATCATTCAGCAAGAAGAATCGGGCGTGACCCATCGCGTTGTAGAAGTGCAGCGCCCTAATATTGATAAAACGCCGAAGCGTATTGGTGTCCTAGAAATTCCAAGTTTTTATCTCAATTATCAAGCACGCCGTAATGGTGAAGACTATCGCAGTGTC
Organism: Psychrobacter sp. AOP31-B2-9; assembly: GCF_052378005.1. Lineage (NCBI taxonomy): Bacteria > Pseudomonadati > Pseudomonadota > Gammaproteobacteria > Moraxellales > Moraxellaceae > Psychrobacter > Psychrobacter sp. AOP31-B2-9. The sequence goes on along the minus strand of NZ_JBQSXG010000103.1, from coordinate 9,913 downwards.
AGTATCGATACCGAAAATGCGCTGAAAGCCTTGAACAAAGAAAACATCGATGGGCTAGTTGTTGATTTACGTAATAACCCAGGCGGTTCGTTAGATGAAGTGGCTAAAATGCTTGGCTTCTTTATTAAAAGCGGACCTATGGTACAAATCCGTGACAATCGTGGCAATGTTCAAGTCTACCGTGATGACGATGGTGGTGAGCAGCTTTATGATGGTGATATGACGGTCATTACCAACTTAGCCTCTGCATCAGCCAGCGAGATATTTGCAGCGGCTATTCAAGATTATGGTCGTGGCCTGGTCGTTGGTAGTACCACGACAGGTAAAGGTTCTGCTCAAATTCAGCTAGATAGTTTGGCGTTGGGTTCTGCTACTTTAACGCAGCGCAAGTTTTATCGAGTGACTGGTGGTAGTACGCAAAATAAAGGCGTTGTGCCTGATGTTGAATTGGTCAATATCTATGATGATGCAACCTTTGGTGAGCGAGCACAGAAAAAAGCACTTCCTTGGGATACTATCAAAACAGCTCCTTACAAGCCTGAAGGGAAGTTTACTAGTGATACATTAGCGACTCTTAATCAACAGTCTAAAATTCGTCAAGAGCAAAATCCACAGTTTGTGTATTTATCAGCGTTGAATGATATTCGTGATATGGAAGATGAAAAGAAACCTATCAAACTTGATATTAATAGTCGCCGAGCTAAGATGAAGTTGATTGAAAAGCGTTCATTAGAAGCTGAAAACAAACGCCTCATTGCTACTGGAGAGCGTCCTTATGCAAATTGGAACACTTATCAAGCAGCCATGGATGCAAAGTTTGAAGAACGTAGCCGTATGAAAGCCAGTGAGCGTCCAGAGTTACCTGAAGATGAAGTCTTCATCAACGAAGCGGCTTACATCATGCTCAGTGCTAAACCTGAAATGCTGCTAAGTCCAGAAGATAAGTTGTAACAGGTTCATGTAAGCATATGCTTACATTAATAGACGTTTATACCTCTTACTAACTATGGGTCAATCTGCGATTATAACTGTACGGCACGACTGAACGAATAGGTTCATTGGTACTAGGGATTGGTATCTTAAAAGTCGCATCAAGGATAGATGGTTTGCTGATTAAGGATGATAGGGCTGGATGCCCGAAATAGTTAGAAAATACCCCGGGATTAGGTATCTTTTAACGATGACATGGATGGTTAATGATAAAAGCCGCATAACGCTTGTCGTTATGCGGCTTTGTTATGTTTGAAGGGTAGTAGTCAACAGGTTTATGACGACATACTTATTCTTTATTATCTATCGTCTATAAAGGAGCGGAGCTACAGCGTTGACCTCGCTTGAGGTATCACATATACGCTTATACCCGATTGCTTGATATTTATCTTTAACTGAATCAACCGTATCTGACGGCATACAGTTTGACGACATAAAGCCTTAGTAGTATTTTCTATAAGTTATAGGCCTAAAAACAGGCACAAAAAAAGCCAGTAGCGATAACTACTGACTTTTTAGATAAAATGATAATAGCTTATCACCTCATCTTTTCTTACTATTCTTTAGAATAGATTAGTGCTCAACGCCACCAGCACCATGCACATGGCCATGGTTTAGTTCGTCTTCAGTTGCTGCACGTACTTCTTGAACTTCAACGTCAAACGTTAGACGCTTACCAGCCAATGGATGGTTTGCATCAACAGTTACTTCTTTGTCGTTTACGTCAGTAACGGTCACTAGCATTACTTGGCCGCCAGCTTCTGACTGAAACTGCATACCAGGTTGGATGTCATCAACGCCTTGGAAGTTTTCACGTGGTACGTGTTGTACCGCTTGCTCTTGGTATTCGCCGTAGCCATCAGCAGGCTCAACAACAGCATTTACTTGTTCGCCAGCAGATTTACCTTCTAGCTGTTTTTCAAGACCTGGAATAATGTTGCTATGGCCATGCAAATAGGCAAGTGGTTGACCTTCTGGTGATTGGTCAAGGATGTTGCCTTCGTCGTCTTTTAGTGTGTAATTGAATTTGACGGCTGTATCTTTTGCGATAGTAGTCATAAATTATCCTAAATATTATATCTATGTAAAAAATTAAATACGGTTGCAATAAACCTAAAAAATTCAATTAGCAAGCCAAATAGCCACGTCATGAGTCAATTATCATCAGTTTATTAAAGTAACTTTAACAGTTAGCATCTTTAATTGAGATGCTACATATAACTTTCAAGGTAAAAGTACGAAAAAATGCTATTTAATCCTAATAAATGCCATATTTTATAGAAAAATTTTTGTTTTTCATCGTTTGAAGACGGTTATAAGGTGTTGCTAGTTTGGCATTTGCGTTTTTGGGTAAGGCTCTCTAACATAACTATAAAAATAAGGATGAAATGACCATGACTTCAGTTACTAGCAATCAGTCAGTAGTAACCAATAACATCGAGAATAGTTTTAATAATAATGATTCGAATACGATGCCTAATGTTAGCTATCGATTCGATTTTGAGCGTTTCTTTGAACATTTGGTTGATGTATCGCTTAGCTTTACCGCAACGATTGACGCTCCCCAGCTTTGGTTACCAGCATGGATACCGGGCAGTTATCTAATGCGTGAGTTTGCGCGAAACATTACCGCTGTGCATTATGAAGTGTTAGATAGCCAAATAGTAGGCGATAACAAAAAGTCCGAGAGGTATCGTGGCCAAAAAATAGACAAACATACTTGGGCGCTGCCGCATATTAAAACAGGACAGACAGTAGTCGTGCACTATGAAGTTTATTGTTATGATCTGTCGGTACGTACCGCTTATGTCGATCAGCAGCGATTGTATGGCAACTTCACTTCACTTGCATTGGCAGTATCAGGGCAAGAAGATACGGCTGTCACGGTGAGCTTAATCGTACCGGCCACATTCTTTGCAGATAGAGAGGAAGAGCGTGTACAGTTAGCCTCGGGCTTAGAGTCTGTGCATTTAAAAACCGACGCTCAGCACAGTTATGGATTACAAGCTGAAAGCTATCATGAGCTGATTGATTATCCTTTTGAAATCGCAGAACAAGATAAGTTTGATTTTATTGTTCAAGATGATACGCATCAAACGCTACCTCACAGCTTCTATTTGGCTGGTAAACACAGTGCTGATATGGGCAGAGTCCAGCAAGACGTCACTCAAATTTGTCAGACGTACTTAGACTGGCTGGGCGATGCACCGTTTGATGATTATACTTTTATGACGTTTGCCAGTGGTCAAGATTATGGCGGTTTGGAACATATCAATTCGACCAGTTTGATCATTCCGCGCCGTGATTTGCCAAGTGTCGATGAGCCAAAAATCCCAAGTGCCGAGTATCAGCGCTTTTTAGGTTTGTGTAGCCATGAGTATTTTCACGCATGGTGGGTTAAAACAGTACGTCCAGATGTAATGTTGGATGTCGATTTGCGTCGTGAAGCTTTTACGCCATTGCTATGGGTGTTTGAGGGTTTTACCTCTTATATCGATGATTTTATGTTGCAAGCGTCAGGTGTGATTGATAAGGAAAGCTATCTTAAATTATTAGCCGAACAGATCAATCGTTATTATCAAACGGCTGGTCGTGCGCACCAAAGCGTTGCAGAGTCGAGCTTTGATGCTTGGATTAAGTTGTATCGCAATGATGAGAATACAAACAATGCTGGTATCAGCTACTACAATAAAGGAGCGTTGGTAGCCTTGTGTTTGGATTTAATACTGCTGCAACACACAGATGGTCGCTATCGTTTGTTTGACGTGGTTAAAGCTTTTTATACGCAAGCCAAGCAAAACGACAACAAACGAGTTGGTATCAATAGTGCTGATATGGGTGCGGTAATTGGGCAGTTTATACCACTAACTGTTTGGGAGGATTTTGAGCGTCGATATGTCAATGGTGTTGAAGAGCTCCCTATCGAGGCACTGTTGGCGGCCAATGGCACTAAAATACGTGCCAATACCAAAGAGACTGCTGATAAGCATGTGCCGTGGGGCATGCGCTGTACGGAAACACCAGCAGGACTGAAGGTCAATCGCGTACAGCGTGAGAGTGCAGCTGCTAAAGCTGGTATATCAGCGAATGATATTATCGTAGCGATTGACGGTATCAAAGCTGATACAAAACAGTTAGCATCACTTAGTACTGCCACGCGTGACGTGGAATGTCACTTATTTCGCCGTGATGAACTGATATGTGTGAATGTGCTACCTAAAGCGGTTATTGAGCTTGACGCTGATGAAGGTATCGATACTAGTCATGACACGACTGTTCCATATAAAGTCAGTCTGCATTTAATCAAAGGCATGACACTGTCCGATATCAATGATAAACAGGATTTAATAGAGGAGGATTGGCAAGCATGGCTCAATGTCATGAGCCGCTATTGAGTATCGAGAGTTTTTCTATCCGTAAGTGTTATAGTAGCTACTGACAATCAGATATTAAGCGCCACCCTGTACCAAAAACAGATTTGGTGCAGGATGGCTAGGTTTATGGCGAAGAGTTATCAGCAATTCGCTATATTTTATAGACCTTAAAGTCTAATTCACTGGCTGCTCAATTTGTACTTCATCATTATCAGTGCTGTTGGTATCATCATCAATTGCGCTATTATTGGCTTTAGGCTCATTATTAATAACTTCTAAAGCAGCAATCCAGTTTTGCATTAACTGAATTTCAGCTTGCTGTGCGTCAATGATATCTTTAGCGAGCTGACGCATCTCTCCATTAGTACCGTATTCCAGTTGAATTTTTGCCATTTCTACCGCGCTAATATGATGCGGTAGCATGCCGCGCGCAAATGCCATATCAGGTACGGGATCTGCAATTCCTAATACCATGTCACCATTCAAGACATCCATACTTCTTGCATAGGCTTCTTGCATGGCCTCAGTATTGGGTTTAGGCTTGACGGTATCAGGGTGGCTGGCAAGCCATTTATTTAAAATAGCGATCTCTACTTGCTGATTGTCAATAATATCTTGAGCCAGTTGGCGTATCTCTTCATCACTGCCATATTTCAGTTGAATTTTTGCCATTTCTATCGCACCACGATGATGACCAAGCATCGCTTTAGCAAAGGCGGTATCAGGATCGTTATAACTCATGCCAATCATCATTTCATCATGCATTCTTGTCATCGCTCTTGTGTAATCTCTGAGCTCATCCGTCATTTGGCTTTCGTCTATGGTATCTTCGTCTTCTGACAGGTCATTAGCATCGTTTTCCTCAGGGGTTTCAGCCATGTCTGTTACGGGTGAGATGGTTTCTTCGTCAAGACTTGCTTCGCTATTTTCTGTTTTCGGCTGACAGGCACTCAGTATAAGTGCAGTAGAAATACTGGTGGCCAATAACACAAAACGATGAGAAGCAATCATGAGATATTCCTAAAATAAAAAATTAATAATAAATAAATGTGGCCTATTATACATAACCAATGATGTGTTTAAGCTTAACAGACAAACCTTACTCGTTCGAGACACTCTGTTTAATAGGTCGTAAGCTATTTTCTTGAGCCCGTATTCGATGTGTATGGGATTGACGGTAGGTTAGTCTTAAATACCTAGCTGCTGGAAGTGCGCACTATCTAAATGAATTCGTATAGACTCACCAACTGCTAAGTCATTCAATTTAAACCCTGCAATTGACCAACGTATCAAACGCAAGCAAGGCAGTCCCACATGTGCAGTCATGCGTCTCACTTGACGGTTTTTACCTTCATAAATAGTTATCATCAACCATGAGTCTGGCACACTTTTACGCTCACGTATCGGTGGATCACGTTGCCATAGCGGCATCGGTAGCTCATCTGCACTGATGTGTTTTACCTCAGCAGGGAGGGTTTTGCCATCTTTTAGCACCACGCCATTTTGCAGCGCTTTTAGTTGTTCAGGAGTTGGAATTCCTTCGACTTGCACCAAGTAAGTCTTGCCTTGTTTGCGCCCGGCATTAGCTTTGGGTGGATGGGTAATCGCTTTATTGACGCGCCCATCATTGGTCAAAATCAGCAGACCTTCTGAAGCAGCATCAAGCCGACCAGCTACTCGTAAGGATTTATCAGTAAAATACTGGGATAGGGTAGTATGGTTATTATTACTGTCATCTCTGAACTGACTTTGTACCCCATAAGGCTTATTAAATATAATGAGACTAGAAGTCGACATGGAGTGATATTTCCTGAATTTAAATCGTTAGTGAGTCATTACAACAGATATCTGATACTAAAAATAAGCTAAAAGTAGCTATAGGTTAATTACTATAGCCAATCTCATGTAAATCCGCTACATCGTCATCCTCGCCAACCATAATAGTGTATAGCTTGCACTCGGTTTTTTTGTATCGAAATTATTTAAACGTAACTATATAGTTTACATGTTTGCTTATTACACTAGGGCGTGTCTTCAATATCACCCGATAGTCATCTAAATGGGCTAAAAATGGCTAAATCTTGCCAAACATCGTCAAATAGCTGGTTAATATCTCGATATTATCTGCGCTATTTTTCTTGTTTGACGACAATTTATCTCATTTTTATCACCATTTTTGAAATGAAGACACGCCCTAGATCAATACCAAAATAATATTTGAATGTTCAACATGCCCTAAAGTCATTTTGTAAAAATAGTATTCATATTTTTGATACATAAATGTGCTGTATGTAAGAGCAGTTGTTGTCTTCAAGTTTGTTTAGTTAATGAGTGTATAAAATACTATTATAATAAAATAGCTAGCATAACAGAATGCCAGTGACGCTTGCGATATCTAACAGACAACTAAGAAGTTTTGTTTTTGGTAAAGCGATAATCCACGATGGGTATTTCCTAAGAGTATTTAAGCTTTGAGTAGTATGGTTTATAGATGTGTATCCACCCCTAGCTACTTATGTAAGTGTTTTTTATTTGACTCGCTACAAAACTTGTAGAAGACACATAAAAAAACACCTCAACGCCATAAGAGGGTTGAGGTGTTTTGTTTACTAGGGCGTGTCCTCAATTCAAACGAGTGTCCTCTAAATGGGCTAAAAATAGCTAAACTTTGCCAAACATCGTCAAATAGTTGGTCAATATCTCGATATTATCTGCACTATTTTTCTCGTTTGACGGCAATTTATCTCATTTTTATCACCATTTTTAAAATGAGGACACGTCCTAAGACTTAATAGCCTAAATATAATCGCTTAGCTATTACAGCGATGCTAATGCTTCATTAAACAAAGCACTTGGGCGCATTGCTTGTTTGGCCAATGTTTCATCGGCATAGTAGTAGCCTTTGATATCTACAGGTTTGCCTTGAACTGAGTTAAGCTCTTCAACAATGGCAGCTTCATTTTCTTTGAGCTTTTGCGCCAATGGTGTGAATTTCGCTTTTAGCTCGCTATCTTGATCTTGTGCTGCTAGCTCTTCAGCCCAGTACATAGCTAGATAGAAGTGGCTGCCACGGTTATCTAACTCACCAGTCTTACGTGATGGTGACTTGTCATTTAATAGTAGCTTTTCTGTCGCTGTATCTAGTGTGTCTGCTAATACTTTGGCTTTAGCATTTTTGTCATGTTCTGCCAAATGCTCCAAAGATACTGTTAAGGCTAAGAACTCGCCCAATGAATCCCAACGTAAGTGGTTTTCTTCTGTTAGCTGCTCAACGTGTTTCGGTGCAGAACCACCTGCACCAGTTTCAAACAAACCGCCACCTTTCATTAATGGAACAACAGACAGCATTTTAGCACTGGTGCCTAGTTCTAAAATTGGGAACAGATCAGTGAGATAATCACGTAAAATGTTACCAGTAGCAGAGATGGTATCAAGACCACGAGCGACACGCTCTAAGGTATAACGCATGGCGCGTACTTGCGACATGATTTCGATATGTAGACCTTCAGTGTCATGGTCTTTTAGATAGGTTTGAACTTTTTTGATCAGCTCATTTTCGTGCGGACGGTATGGGTCAAGCCAGAAGATAACTGGCGTGTTTGATTCGCGTGCACGGCGCACGGCCAGTTTAACCCAGTCTTGGATAGGTGCATCTTTGACCTGACACATGCGCCAGATATCACCTTTTTCCACACGTTTTTCTAGCAAGACTTCATCGGTATCAATATCAACAATACGCGCAATACCTGCATCGCTAGACTCAAACGTTTTATCGTGTGAACCATACTCTTCGGCTTTTTGTGCCATCAAGCCAACGTTAGGAACTGTACCCATTGTTTTTGGATCAAAGTTACCATGCCATTTGCAGAAATTAATCATCTCTTGGTAAATACGTGCAAAGGTAGATTCAGGCATGACTGCTTTACAATCGTACATTTTGCCATCAGCGCCCCACATCTTACCACCTGAACGGATCATCGCTGGCATAGAGGCATCAACGATCACATCACTTGGTGAATGGAAGTTGGTGATACCTTTTGAAGAGTCAACCATAGCTAGACGTGGGCGATGCTCTTGACAAGCATGCAAGTCTTGCTCGATCTCTTCACGCTTTGAGGCTGGTAGTTTTGAGATTTTGTCATAAAGATCGGCCATGCCGTTGTTGACGTTGATGCCTAGTTCATCAAAGAAAGCACCATGCTTTTCAAAGGCTTCTTTGTAGTAGATTCTGACCGCATGTCCAAACACGATAGGGTGAGATACCTTCATCATGGTCGCTTTTACGTGTAGTGAAAACAGAATACCAGCTTCGCGGCAGTCTTCCATTTCACGCTCATAAAACTCTAGCAGTGATTTTTTGCTCATGACCATCAGGTCGATGACTTCTTTATCAAGCAAGGCAATTTCAGGCTTTAAGACTTTTTTGGTGCCATCATCAAGTAGTAGATCCATACGTACAGTACGAGCTTTATCTAAAGTGATAGATTGCTCGCCATCATAAAAATCGCCACCGTGCATGTGTGATACGTGCGTGCTTGACCACTGCTTCCATTCACCCATAGAGTGTGGATGCTTACGTGCATAGTTTTTAACGGCTTTTGGTGCGCGGCGATCTGAGTTACCTTCACGTAGGACAGGGTTAACTGAACTGCCTAAGCTTTTACCATAACGCTTACGTAATGCTTTTTCTTCGTCAGTTTGTGGGTCTTCTGGAAAATCAGGAATGGCAAACCCTTTGCTTTGCAATTCTTTGATACAGGCTTTGAGCTGCTGTACAGAAGCACTGATGTTTGGCAGTTTGATGATGTTGGTATCAGGATCTTGTGTCAGACGACCTAGCTCCGCTAAGTTGTCAGGTACACGCTGCTCTTCAGTTAGGTACTCAGGGAATTCAGCCAACACTCGAGCGGCAACTGAGATATCAGTGGTTTCAACAGAAACGCCTGCTGTTTGGGCAAAAGCTTCAACAATGGGTAAAAATGACAGGGTCGCTAGCGCTGGGGCTTCATCAGTTTTTGTATAAATGATTTTTGACATTGTAATCGGGTATCCCTTTAGTTGTCGTTAATAATAATGCATACATATAATGTCGAATACAGTTTGGAAATACTACGTACAAACAAATTATATGATTGGATCAAGTACATCATGTGTCATCTCTAATAAATGATTAGAAATCACTTAAGTTTTTCTTTTACCTACGTTTGTTAATAGTCATTAGGGTAATGTGATTTTTTGACTGTCTACACGTGACTGCCTGAGAGTCATAAATCACCAAGTTTATATTATAGTTGATTGACTACAAACGAGCTATGATGTCAATCTTGTATAATGAACTAATTATACTATGTTCATACATACCCTATGTGTTCAAATTATTATAAGCTAATAACGACCTTATTCTATCAGTCATCAGCTTTGATATCATCTTTTCCATGCAACTACTGCTTTTTCATTGGCTTTTATTGCGTATGTAAGGTATAGTATATTTGCATTGTTATAAAAACCACCTACATTATAGTCGGTGGTTTTTTATCGGATATAGATAA
>NZ_JBQSXG010000102.1:0-11577 GCF_052378005.1 Psychrobacter sp. AOP31-B2-9 | reverse complement strand
AGGCGCAAGGTGCCAATCAAGACGTCTATTTTTATGCATGGGGCGGCGATCCTCAAATCAATGCCTACCTACAGTGGGCGGCCAAGCAAGTTGATGAAAAATACAATATCAACTTGGTGCACGTAAAGCTGAGTGATACCAGCGAAGCCGTCAGTCGCGTCCTAGCAGAAAAATCAGCCAATAATGATGACAAAGGCAGCGTTGATCTCATATGGATCAATGGTGCAAACTTTGCCACCATGAGTGAAAACGATTTATTACTCAAGCAATGGTCAAACAAGATACCTAATTTTGCACTCACTGATCCAGACAACAATCCTGCGGTTAACTTCGATTTTGGCGTACCCGTCAACGGTATGGAAGCACCATGGGGACAAGCGTCACTGACTTTTTATTATGACAGCATGTCTACCAAAAAGCCGCCCACCACCTTAAATGAACTCACCACTTGGACCGCACAAAACCCTGGGCGCTTTAGTTATCCTAAACCGCCTGATTTTTTGGGGATGAGCTTTTTAAAATATGCCTTGGTCATGTTACATGAGCAACATGATGCAGATACTGGTGAAGACACCAAATCTCTACTCAACATGCCTGCGACTGAGGAAAACAAAGCCATCGTCCTAGATCCATTATGGGCGTTTTTGGACGATCTGCACCCCACACTGTGGCGCAAGGGTGAGCAGTTTGTTCAAACTGGTGCACAAATGCGTCGCTTGGTCGATGATACCGAGCTGAGTCTCGCCTTTACCTTCTCGGCACCAGAAGTGCCAGCAGCGGTACAACGTTATGACTTACCCCAGAGCATCCGTAGCTATGCCATGAGCGATGGCAGTTTGAGTAACACGCACTTTGTGGCCATTCCTTATAATGCCAGTCACCCTCAAGCGGCGCAGCTGGTCGCCAACTTTTTGATGAGTCCAGAAGCACAAGCCAAAAAACAAACCGCCTCTGTATGGGGGGACAAAACCGTACTCATCCAGTCGACGCTCAGCCCTGAGCAACAAGCCTTATTCAAGACCGATAAAGCTCATCCTAGCGCGCTACCATTTGACAGCATCAAACGTACTGTGAGTGAGCCACATCCAAGCTGGGTTGAGGCCATTATGCAAGGCTGGCAAACACGTTATGGGGTGAGTCCATGAGCCAAGACACCAATAAAGGCAGCACCCAAGGCCAGGCCAATGCTAGCAAAAACTCTAGTGCTAGCCCCATGTATAAGAAAGATTTATTCACACATATCGCTACCCTGAGCCCTAAGTTTTTATTACTGATACTGATACTGCCCGTACTGGGTGGGCTAATCAGTGTACTGTTGCCTGCATTTAGCTGGGTGCCTGCACTTGAGCAAACGACCGTCAGCCTACAGGGCTTCAAAGACCTTTGGATGACGCCAGGTCTTACTCAGATGGTGCTGCTCAGCGTTGGTACAGGACTGATCAGTACCTTGCTGTCTTTTGTCATGACCTTGATGATATTAGCAGCATTCTTTAATAGTGTTTGGCTCACTCGTATTGAGCATTTACTTAGCCCTATTTTGGTCATTCCACATGCTGCAGCAGCGATTGCAGTTGGGTTTTTAATCGCACCCTCTGGTATGTTTGCACGATTGATATCGCCGTGGTTAAGTGGTTGGGAATTAGCCCCAGAAGGCATATTTCCTCATGACCCTTACGGTATCAGTATTATCTTGGGTTTGACCTTAAAAGAATTGCCTTTTTTATTATTAATTGCCCTAGGTGCATTGGCACAACCAGATCTCGGCAAAAAGCTACGTCAACAATATAAAGTGGCTATCAATCTGGGTTATTACCCCGTAACTGCCTTTTTTAAAGCCGTCTTGCCCCTACTCTATCCATTGCTACGTTTGCCTATCCTAGCGGTACTCGCCTATGCCAGTGCTAGCGTAGAGATGCCACTTATCCTAGGGCCAAACACACCGCCGACGCTTGCCGTTACCATCATGCAATGGTTCAATGATGTCGATTTAAACATGCGTATAAAAGCCTCGGCAGGTGCACTATTACAGCTTGTTCTGACCATTGGGCTAATCGCATTATGGCTAGGCGGTGAAAAGCTGATAAAAGTAATGTGTAGTGGCTCGCTGATCAATGGCACGCGCCATCATGCGGATGCAATATGGCAAAAAGTCACAGCCGCTTTGACCGTCATCGTGATTGGCTTTATGTTTATGTCGCTTATTGGTCTGGCTATGTGGTCTGTTGCTGGGTTTTGGCGCTTCCCTGCAGCACTGCCAGAGCAGTTTGTCCTATTGCATTTTCAAAGCGCTTTTATGCAAATGGGTACGCCTCTATTTAACACCATCTCTATTGGTCTTGTGAGCACTGCATTTGCTATTGTGCTTACTTTACTGTGTTTAGAAGCGGAACAACTGAGTGCGAAACGACTCTCTGGCTTTACCAGTTTAATCATTTATTTACCCTTATTGGTGCCGAGTATCGCGTTTCTATTTGGCTTAGTCTGGCTACAGCAACTGGCCAATAATCAAGCAGCGTTTTTTAATGTGGCCTTTACGCACTTACTGTTTGTATTGCCTTATGTGTTTTTATCACTGTCTAGTAGCTATCGGCGTTTAGATCCACGCTTTGCTCGCGTGGCTGCTAGCCTAGGTGCCACGCCACTAAAAGTGTTTTTACAGGTAAAACTACCACAGCTGTTTACACCTATATTGATTGCCGTCGCACTGGGTTTGGCGATAAGCTTTGGTCAGTATTTGCCGACATTGTTGGCAGGTGGTGGACGTATCGCCACCATTACGACAGAAGCGGTGGCGCTCGCGAACGGCGCCAGTAGACGCACCAGTGCAGTGTATGCCATTATTCAAATGTTGCTACCACTGATTGGGTTTATGCTAGCAAGCCTGCTACCAAAATATATTTTTAAAAGTGGTACAAACAACACTCATTAATATGCCCTAAACCAGCCAATAATGACCATATAAATAAAGGGGTTTTGATGTCATCATCTTTACAAATAAAAAACTTAGAACTATATCGGGAAGACACGCGTCTACTGAGCATCGATGAGCAGATTTTTGGTGGTGACATACTCACAGTGATGGGGCCATCTGGTAGTGGCAAATCAAGCTTTTTAAACTGGCTCACAGGCACTTTGCCCAGTGGCTTTCACTCCACAGGTGAGGCGTGGTTAAATGACGAAAACGTCTGTAGCCTACCGCCGCATTTACGCCATATTGGTGTACTGTATCAAGACCCTTTGCTGTTTTCACACTTATCCGTCGCAGGCAATATTGCTTTTGCTATGCCAAAAGGAAATAAGAAGCAGCGGAAAGAAAAAATTGAGCAGGCACTAGAGCAAGTTGGATTAGCAGGTATGGGTAAGCGCCATCCTGACAATTTGTCAGGTGGGCAGCAAGCACGGATTGCTTTACTGCGCACGCTACTCAGCGAGCCAAAAGCGATACTGCTAGATGAGCCTTTTAGCAAGCTTGATACCCAATTGAGAATGGATACGCGGCAATTGGTATTCGATCAAATTCGCACTCATAAGCTGCCTGCTATTATGGTCACGCACGACCAAAGCGATGCCGAAGCAGCCAACGGTAAGGTTATTCATGTAGGATAGGACAAGAGTTTTAGATATTGAAATCAAGCACCCATTCAAAATGACAAAAAAGCAAAACACAAAAGGCAGCTCGCATGTTAGATAAGTTTATCACTCCCGTTATCAAACCGATGCTGAACACTGTCGTTGCAGTACTACACAAGCGCGGTATCACACCAGACCAACTCACGATGCTAGGGTTTTTGATTGGCATGTTGGCATTACCATTAATCGCATTTGAGTTTTGGTATGGGGCACTTGCTGCCATCGCGGTGAACCGTGTTTTTGATGGGCTTGATGGCGCACTCGCTCGCTACGCCAAACAAAGCTCTAGCGCTGGTGGTTATTTAGGGCGTGTTGAACATTCATAATTTCAGCCAGATGTCAATTCCAACAATAGCTGTCATAATTAGAGCATTTTTTTTAGCCTGAAGCATATTGCTACCTAGAATAAATGTCATATATTACCAGTAATAGCTGTCATAAACTTACAAATTACCAGAAATAGGTGTCATAATGTTCAAACATCAAACTCGTAAGATAAAACCGACTAGACGCAGTGTTTCAGGTGTCATTTCTTACAAGAAAAAGCCACTTGCTTACGAATCGACTTTAGAAAGAGATTTTATCATCTATCATGCTTTTCGAGAGGACGTTAAGAACATAACCCCTCAGCCTGTGAAAATACCTTTTACTAAAAATGGTAGAACCTATCATTACACGCCTGACTACTATGTGGAACTAGATGCCAAATTAGGTAAGTCTTTTATTGCAGAGGTTAAGCCAAAAAGTGAGTGGAAACTAAACTGGCGGGACTGGTCTGATAAGTGGAAAGCAGCTAAGCGATACTGCAAAGAAAAAGGTGTTAGGTTCATCATATTCGATGAGGATAGGATTAGACATGAGGCTCTTGAAAATATCAACTTTCTGAGGGCTTATGAGTCCTTAAGCGTAAGTAAGGAAGAGATTGAAGTAATACTTGCTGATATCGAGCAACGTGGTATTACCACTGTTGACTACATCTTGGCGAGATACTTCAAATCAGCACTTTATCGGCCTGATGGACATGCACTAGTTTGGCACTTAATGGCAAATAAGCAAATCGGGTTTGATGTTTGGAGCGACGTTCGAGATCTGCAAATGGAGGTCTGGCATGTTGAATAATGAAGTAGTAACCAAACCAATAGGGTTAAGAATGAGCACTCATTTCGATACCAGTAGTCCATATAGTCGTGATCATATTCAAATGGTGCTTGGTGGCATTTATCGTAATAAAAGCGATGACGATGAATATCAGCTTATCGAATACCTTGATGACTTAAATCAGGCGGTGTTTAAAAACTTAAAAACACTGAGCAATCAGGTTTTATCCATCCATGACTTTGATAATGTAACTGATGGTGCAAATACTTCGTTTGTCATTGACCTTAATGACATTGGTGATGATGAGTGGCAAGAAGCTCAAAAGAAGTACCTAGCTATTACCCCACTCATTTTGGAAGACGACTGGTATGGTGAGGATCACTATCGAGGTGAGCAAGGCTATATAAGAAGAGCCGAGGAAGTAGGTGTTTCCACTCGTACTCTTAGACGATGGGTTGATTCTTATCAATCAACAGGATCAATCGGCTCTTTAATTGACCAAAAAAGAGGGTGGAGAAAAGGGGCTAAACGTCTAGATGACAATATAGAAAACATCATTGGCGATGTCATTAATGACTTCTACCTTACGGTTCAAAGACCTAATGTACAGGCTACTATCAGAGAGATCTTTAGGCGTTGTCACTTAGAGGGGATCGATAAACCTAGTAAGAATACCATCCGTAACCGTATCAGCGAGATTAAAGAAAAAGACTTATTGCGCGGTCGTGGTCAAAGAAAGCGTGCTAAACAAAAATTTACCCCTAAAGCAGGGCAATTTCCTGATGCCAAATACCCTCTTAGTGTTATTCAGATAGACCATACACCAGTAGATTTAATATTGGTTGATGACAAGCATAGAAAGCCTATTGGTAGGCCATTCATTACAGTGGCTATTGATGTTTATAGTCGCATGGTCACAGGCTACTACATATCATTAGATGCACCCTCTGTTACCTCAGTGAGCATGTGCATCTCACGAAGTATTTTACCAAAAGATGAGTTGTTGCTTGAGTTTGGATTATCCGATGTGAAATGGAATGTCTTTGGTGTGCCAAAGAAAATTCATGTTGATAATGGATCGGATTTTAGAGCGCAAAGCTTGCAAAAATCTTGCGCCTTTCATGGTATTAATCTTGAATTTAGACCAGTAGCAAGACCTGAGTACGGTGGTCATATTGAGCGATTGATTGGCACTATGATGAAGCGTGTTCATGAATTGCCGGGCACTACATTCTCTAATATCAAAGAAAAAGACGAATACAACTCTGAAAAGCATGCCAGTTTGACCTTGCATGAGTTTGAAACGTGGTTTCTTACCTATGTCACAATGGATTATCACGAAAGCATACATTCAAGTATTGATCGCAGCCCTAAAGAACAATGGCGTATCGGTATATATGGTGATGGCTTTGAGAGTGGTGTTGGGTTGCCATCCATTCCATCAGACCCTCATACACTGGTACTAGATTTTATGCCTAGTATTGATCGTACCATTCAAAGAAATGGCGCAACAATAGATGGCTTGCAGTATTACGATGCTTGTTTAAACAACTTCATTAATCATACGGACGATAATGGTAATAAGACTAAATTTATCTTTAGACAAGATCCGAGGGATATTACTCGAATATGGTTTTATGACCCTGAGTTACTACAATACTTTCCTGTGCCGCTGGCAAATCAAGTTCTGCCACCTATTAGCCTTTGGGAATATAAGAGTATTTATAAACAAGTTAAGCAGGAGTCAGGAACCGTTAACGAGGCGCTGATATACCAAGCATTACAAGACATGCAAACCCTAGTTGATGAGTCTAAAAGTGCAACAAAAAAAATGCGTAGAAGTGAGCAGCGTAAAAAAGCCCACATTAAATCGCAGGTAATGTATGAGCAGTTGAAAACAGACGAGAGTGAAGAGGTAGTTGTATTAAATGATTTGCCCGAATCAACTAGGGTTTTAAGTAAAAGCGTAAACCTTGATGAGTCTGATGACAACGATGACGACCTATACTTTGAGGATATTGACTGATGAGCGAATCTCTATATACCCACATTCATGAGAAGTTTAGGCATATCGCTCATCTACCCGATAAACAGAGGATCGAATTTATCTATTCTCCAAGATGGGTAGGTTACAGCACTGCTAATGAGATTATTGATGTTATGCAGGGGCTGATGAATCATGTAAAGCAGCATCGTATGCCAAACTTGCTACTTATTGGTGATTCCAATAATGGCAAAACCACAATCATAAACCGTTTTTATGACAAGTTTGGAGATAACTATACGGCTGATGAGGAATTAATCATTCCTCTGATCAAAATACAAGCACCTCCAACTGCCAGTGAGAAGGATTTGTATATCTCTATTATTGAAGCGTTTCAGTTACCATACAGACCCACCGATGCTGCTAGTAAATTGAGATACCAAGTTGTTAACGCCTTTAGACACACCAACGTCAAAATGCTCATTATCGATGAAGTCCACTCAATGCTCACGGGTACTGCTAGACAGCAACGAGCCATCATGAATGTCATTAAATTCTTATGCAACGAGCTACTCATGCCTATCGTGCTATGTGGCACTAAAGACGCTATTCGCATTCTACATACTGATCCGCAACACGCCAGTCGCTTCGATGTAGCTGAACTGTCTTTGTGGCGCAACGATAAAGAGTTTAAACGTCTGGTTGGTAGTTTTGAGAAGATTTTACCGCTTAAAAGGCCCTCTAAACTTATTGAGACTGAAAAAGTCAATCTAATATACAGCATTAGCACAGGCAACCTTGGTGATGTTAAGCGCTTAATTAATGATTGTGCTATTAGCGCTATTGAATCAGGTGAAGAAGAAATTACCGTTGAGAACATTAGGGGTAAGTCATGTTTAAAACCAACCAAGGGGCTACGCAAAATTATTGGGTAAAACCACTAACTTTTGCCACACCTTTTTTATATGGTGAGAGCTTAACGTCATGGTTGGTACGCGCCGCGCTTAAGCATGGCTGTAGTCCTTTGACCTTTACTTACTATTATTGGCCCCAGTATCGGATATGGACGTATGACGCTGATAAAGGCTTTAATCATTTTGACGAGCAAATAATTTCTGATATAGCGGTGCTAACAGGTCATAACGTCGATACTTTTGATGATCAGATACTCATTGATTTCTCAAAGGACACATCCGTTGTATTAGATAAAAAAACACCCTTACAATGGACAGCACCTTTATCAAAACGCAACCGCTATTCGAGACTAGGCTATCCTTATTGCCCTGATTGCATGGAGGACGATAAGGAGGCTTACCTTAAATTGCAGTGGCGCTTCACATGGTCTGTCTGCTGCGCTAAGCATAAGACATTTCTACAAGTAGACTGTGGACACTGTAATCAGCCCTACCAACCCCAGCTTTTAAGCCCAGAGCAGCAGTTTATCAATCGCTGTCATGCCTGTTATGATAAGTTGGATCAAGCTATATCAGGTATTAAGCCAAGCGAAACTCTTTATGAGTTTCAGAAGCTTGCGGATCAGGCCTTTTTTAGCAAGCAAGGCATTGTTTTAGGGCAAGTGGTTAGCATGTGTCAGTGGTTTGAGTACCTGTTATTTTTAATTAATCTGATTAGACGAGGACTGAAAAACCCTAACTATATGTTTGGCAAGCTTATCGCTGCATTAGGAATTGATACTACTACACTATCCCTACCTAAAACAGCGCTTAGGTTTGACTACCTACCAGTTGATGAGAGAACAGTACTACTTGAATGCGCCTATCACTTACTACAGGTAGATACTGATAATTGGATCAAGGTCTGCTTAGATCTTGATATCACCCAAAATAGCTTTCAGTGGTCGAAAAGTACAATTACCCCTAAAGCTTTTAGTGATGTATATGATCAACTCCATAGAGTACCTACACGGCGGTATGAGGTGCAGTCAGAAGATATAAAGCCTGCCTCACCTGAAGTTGTGATGGCGTCATGGAATAGACTCAAGCGAAAGATGCAGATGAGGGAGAATTATGATAAACATAAAAAAAGCTAAGCATCGATGCGACTCCTGCGGTAATAAAGATGTTGAAATAAAAAGACGCTATAAAAACGATACTTACTGCGCGAATTGTTATCGGATATGGTTTATCAGAAAGCCTTGCAGTCAGTGCGGCGAGATAAATCGTCTGCACAAAAAAGAGGCTTTTGCCGTCTGTCGCGCTTGCCGTATGAATCAGCCTTGCACTCGTTGTGGTGGCGAGGCGGTTAAGGATGGAGCCAATACGGAATACGGGCGGGTGTGCCAAACCTGTTATCAGGGCTATTTTAAGACCAAAAAACAGTGTTTTGAGTGCGGTAAGTTTGAAAGAGGGGTTTGTAGCTATTCAAAGTTGTCTCATGATCATGGGGTATGCGTAAGCTGCTACCAAAGTCATTTTAGAGAAACTTGTCCTCTTTGTCACAAATATAGAGAGCTTGTCACTACTGATACAGGTGTTATGTGTCGCAAATGCCATGAGTTCGGTGAGATACCCTGCAAGAGTTGCCATAAGCTTATGCCTGCTGGTATGGGTAAAAAATGTGATAGTTGTTATTGGTCACAGAGACTCAAGCATGAGGCCGAGATTAATACTTATCTTTTGACTGATGGTGTGATGAGACAAGCTTACACTGCTTTCACAATATGGTTTGAGGCTGAGCTTGATAGCAAGACTGCTGCGCTTAAACATCATAACTATATCGATTTCTTTGTTCGCTGTGATGGGTTATGGGGCGTGATACCCGATTATGAATCATTGGTGAATGAGTTTAAGCCTAATGGTCTGCGTAAGTATCTAACAGCACTACGATGGCTGATCAAGACCAAGCAAGTTGTAGTAGACCCTAAGATTAAAAATCAGATTGTAGAGGAGGAGCGTATTGTTAGTCTTTTGGCTAAACTTGATGGTGATGCACCTCGCTGCATCAGTGAATACCATACATACTTAGAGCAGAAACTACTCAATGGCAAAACATCGCTTAAATCAGTCAGGTTGGCCTTGCAGCCTGCAATAGACCTATGTACTCAATTTAGACTTGAAGGCTCAAATACGCCAAATCAGGAACAAATAGACGGGTATTTGTTGATTAAGCAAGGTCAACGTAATGCGCTTTATGGTTTCGTGATGTTTTTGAATAAAAAATGTGGGTCAAGCTTAGTTTGTGTAAAACCCTCTAGAGATGCGGTTTTAAAAGCCAATCGAAGTGAGATCGAAAGGCAACTGATGGCGCTCAATAATCAGTCTAAGCCATTATCGGACAAAGATCAGTTAATATGGTTGCAGCTTGGTATGGCGTATTTTCACAATACTCAAATTAGTCTTAAGACATTAGCAACCATAACTATAAAACATGGAGGCGACGAAATGAATATTTTAACTTATAAAAAGCAAGACTATTGGATACCAAAATATATAGCTTGAGTCTAAAGCTAAAACCCTGACTAGGTACTAATATAATATAAGTATGATAATACTACTGGATAGAACAAAAAATTATGTAGAAAAAACGGCCTCGAAAAGTAAGTTTGAATGGACGGAAAGCACTTGAAATTCTATGACTGGATGTACAAAAGTGCCAGCAGGATGTAAATATTGCTATGCTGAAGTTATGGCTAAAAAATTAAAGGCGATGGGAACCCTTCTTTTTTTGGAAAGCAAGTGCCTAAAAATGCGTGGCTAGGTGTGTCGGTAGAAAATGAAAAACCTGATGTACCACGTATAGACCATTTAAGGCGTGTTGATGCTACCATTCGATTCTTATCTGCTGAACCACTACTTGAAAATGTAGTGCAACTAAATCTCGAAGACATACATTGGGTAATCGCAGGTGGTGAGTCAGGAGCAAAAACTCGCCCTATGAATAAAGAGTGGGCTGAATCTATCCAATTACAATGCTAAGTGGCGGATATTGCATTTTTCTTTAAGCAATGGGGTGGTTGGGGAGCAGACAGTGTTAAACGGTCTAAACAGTTCAATGGTAGAGAGCTAAATGGAAGGACTTGGGATGGAATGCCTAAATTATAAATTTAACCAGCATTAATCGACAATCTATATCAACAATAGTACAATCCAAGCACTACAGATACTATCTAACCAACTATTAAGGACACTCCCATGCGCACCATCGCCATCCACACCCCCTTTGGTCGCGCGTTACCCTTTGTTGAATTAAAGGGAGTGGAAGCCCTCTCCAGTCTCTATGAGTATCGCCTTGTTCTCACCAGTAAAAATCCCAACCTAGCCGCTACCGACATCATCGGCCAAACTATCGCCGTCACCATCGACACCAAAGGCGGCGAGCGGGTTTTAAACGGTCTGGTTACCGACTTTGGCTACCTTAGTGAAGATGAGGACGAACAAAGCTATCATCTCTACACTTGCATCATGCGCCCTAACATGTGGTATCTCACCCAGCGTCATGACAGCCGCGTCTTTGTTGACAAAGACATCCTTGAGATTACCCGCACCATCCTAGATGAGTTTGGCTTCCCCTATGAGATACAGTGCTTAAACAGCTACCGCAAGTACGGCCATAGCACCCAGTATCAAGAAACCAGCTTTAACTATCTCAACCGACTGTTTGAACAAGAAGGCCTGTACTACTACTTCACCCATACCGAGGGTAACAACACCCTCATCATCGTCGATGACAATAGCGCCCATAGCCCCATTCAAGGCCGCGCCACCATACCCTATCACTCAGCCGTCACCCCAGGCACCCCCGACAAGAACTACATTGATGTGTGGCAACAAAGTGACCGCTTAGCTACTAAAAAGATGAGTGTCAACGACCACAGCTACAAGCTGGCTAACCGCAAACTTGATTTG
>NZ_JBQSXG010000101.1:0-11676 GCF_052378005.1 Psychrobacter sp. AOP31-B2-9 | reverse complement strand
TTCTTATTCAATAGTATTTTCAAAATTAGAGTAGCAACGAAAACGAGTATCAGTCATACGCATGATAGGCGTAACGAGTTGGGTGGTGTTAGTTGTATTTTTGAAGGTGGTATTAGTCATATAAGCTAAGGGTTACCATGAGCATGAGTGCTACATCTACAAATATCGAAAACGAGCCAACTTATATGCTGAACACTGAGCATCCATTTTGGCAAGTTATTCGTACAGTACCCAATTTTCCGAAAGTTGGTATTGATTTTTATGATATTACACCGTTATTACGTAGTCATATTAATGATGTGATCGATGCACTACTAGCGGCATTGCCTGAAGGTCTGATGGATGAAGTAGATTGTTTGGGAGCTGTAGAAGCACGTGGGTTTGTGTTTGCTAGTCTGTTGGCAGGTCGATTGGGTAAAGGTATGATTCTGCTGCGTAAACCCGGTAAGTTGCCGCCACCTGTTGCCAATAAAGCCTATGCCTTAGAGTATGGTAAAGATACGCTTGAGATGCAAAACAACCTACCGCCAGAGCGTGTATTGTTGGTTGATGATATATTGGCCACTGGTGGCACATTAACGACTGCTTATGAGCTATGTAAATCTGCAGATCATACCGTTATTGGTGCTTTGGTATTATTGGATTTAGTTGATTTGCATGGTGACTTTCCAGTGCCTATTTATAGCGTATTAAAAGCTTAAGACGTATTCTTATTTGACCATAAAAAATTGCGCTGAATCATATCAGCGCGATTTTTTATTGTGAGTTATCTTCGGTCTGTTCATAGATTGTACAGGCTTCTTTTATTAGTGTATGCCCGACGGTCTTTGGTGTTGTGGCTTTAAAGTCTTTTGTGGTCAATATCGGCTTTTCTGATTGCCATGACTGCAATACTTTATCATTAGCACCATAGTTCACATAAGCGCGCCTATAATAGCTGTTATCCTTACAAGAGATGAGCAGTTGTTGGTCACTATGATGAATACTGTTTGCTTCATCCTCATTTTTTTGTGCAGGATAGGTTCGACGAATAGCTACCGTAATATTTTCAACATCTGTTTCGTCTATGATGTTGATGTCGGAGCTTTCGATAGATTCCAAGTCTACGCTAAAAACTGATCCAGTTTGACTTTCTGATACTTTTGACCAGTTCACTGCATGTGCGCTGACCGCTAGAGTGCCGCCTACTAATAACATTGATAGCCGCTTCATAATCAAGCCTTGCTTCTTGTTGTTTGAAGTCGCTCATCATAGCCAACTTAGTATTAGCAGGCAACTTTCTTTTATTGCCAGTTGTTTCTGTTTTTAGAATATGTTCTATATCAGAGACTATTGGTGTCTTAACTGCGCATAGCTGCTAACATTTGAGCAAGCTCATCGCGCGCACCGATAAAACCATCAATACCTTTTGGTAATAAGTCTTGTGTGACTTTGTCTTGCTGATAGGCAGCACTAAATTCTTCACGTGTTAGGCTCACTTTGGTCATATCTGCTATATCCATTGACATGCTTGGCGATAACTGTTGCGTCACCTCAGCATCTATCGTAGCCAGCTCGTCGATGAGGTTAGGTGCGATGGTCAATAGATCACAGCCTGCTAGCGCTAATATTTGCTCAGTTGAGCGAAAGCTTGCCCCCATGACTTGTGTACGATAGTCGTGTTGTTTGTAATATTGATAAATACGCTTCACAGACTGCACACCCATGTCATCAGAAGCGGGCACGTTTTGACGGTTTTGTTGGCGTTTTTGCCAGTCTAAGATGCGACCCACGAATGGTGATATCAGTGTCACGCCAGCATCGGCACAAGCAATCGCTTGGTGTTGTCCAAATAATAAAGTCAGGTTGCAGTGGATATTTTGAGTTTCCAGATAACGCGCTGCTTCGATACCTTGCCAAGTGGCGGCCATTTTAATCAATACACGTTCTGAGTTGATACCTGCTTTTTGGTAAGCTTCCATAAAGGCCAAGGCTTTATCAATCGTTGCTTGAGTGTCATAAGATAAGCGTGCGTCAACTTCGGTAGAGACGCGGCCTTCGATGAGACCTAAAATATCACAGCCAATCTGAATGGTAAGAGCATCAATCACCGCATCTATATCACCACTATGATGGCTCATGGTTTCTGACAGCATACCTTGGTTGTCAGGATGCATGAGGGCTTTGGTGATTAGGCTTGGGTTGGTGGTCGCATCAATAGGTTTTAAGCGCGCAATGGCGTTTAGGTCTCCAGTATCCGCGACGATGGTGGTCATGGTGCGAAGCTGTTGTAATGCGCTCATCAGATATCCTTTTTTATTAATGACATGATTGCGGTGTTCTTTACCGTTAGTTCTGAACTGTATCACAGTTTTGGGGCTGTATTGTTGAACATGCCCCCAACTAACGATAGTTTTCACCCGTATAAAAGTTATATTGTACTACTTAGGGCGTGTCTTCAACTCACTCGATAGTCATTTCAATGGGCTAAAAATAGCTGAATCTTGCCAAATATCTGGTTAGTATCCCGATATTATTGGCGCTATTTTCCTTGTTTGACGGCAATTTATCTCATTTTTATCACCATTTTTGAAATGAAGACATGCCCTAGTGACGATTAGCTGTTTTACGAGTATTTACACGTGGGCACTGAGCATAGTTTTTGTTATAGTAGAGCGAGTCAGTAATCAGCGTATTGTATTTGTCAGTTGCCGTATGATTGAGTCATAACAACTGTGCTCGATAGGGTTAGCGAAATGCGATATTATGGCTAAAATATTTGGTGTGCATAGCAGTCATTTAAGTGTTCGTTAATATTAGAAGAGATGCTGAGCATTTAAAACCAATAAAGTAGTACCTTACAGTCATAAAACACAGTTATAAAACACAGTAATAATATTAGGAAAAGGATGGGCGGTAATGAGTGAGCAGTCACCAAAGAACAATATAGATAACCTAAATCAGACCGTCGCAGGCACTAGCGATAATTCGACTGAAAAAGCAACTGAAAAAGAGTTTTTGGACAGTATTCGCCAAAATATCGATGCAGTAGACTGTGAAATTCAGACGCTGATTAATGACCGTGCCAAGCTGGCTCAGCAAGTGGCTATAGTAAAGAAAAACAATATTGCTAATGATGCCTCTGCTGACAATAGTAATCCTATTTTTTATCGTCCTGAGCGCGAAGCACAGGTACTAAAAGCGGTTATGCAACGCAATGCTGGTCCAATCGCTGATGAAAAAATGGCACGCTTATTCCGTGAGATTATGTCAGTGTGCTTGGATTTAGAAGCGCCGCAACGCATTGCTTTTTTGGGGCCAATCGGTACTTTTACGCATGCTGCTGCACTCAAGCATTTTGGTAAAGCTGCTGATACCGTGCCAATGACGACCATTACTGATGTGTTCCGTGAAGTAGAAGCGGGCACAGCAATGTATGGCGTGGTTCCTGTTGAAAACTCTTCAGAAGGCGTTGTGAACCATACGTTGGATGGGTTCTTATCTTCGACGTTAAAAATCATTGGTGAAGTTGAGTTGCCCATTCATCAGAACTTCTTGGTCGCTGAGCATACTAAGATAGATGGTTTGAGCCGCATTTACTCTCATCAGCAATCATTGGCACAGTGTCGTCATTGGCTCGATGTGAATTTTCCAAATGTTGAGCGTGTTGCGGTATCGAGTAATGGTGAAGCTGCCCGTCGTCTAAAAAACGAGTGGCACTCAGCAGCGATAGCAGGTGATGTGGCAGCAGCAGAGTATGACTTGCATAAGCTTTATGCAAATATCGAAGACAACCCAAGCAATACCACGCGCTTCCTTATTATTGGTCATGAAGCCGTTGCGCCATCGGGTCAAGACAAAACATCTATCGTTGTATCTGCTCATGACAAAGCAGGCGCATTGATCGAGATATTAAAGCCGTTGTCTTATCATGGTGTGTCTATGACCAGTATCGAAACACGTCCTGAGCGTCCTAATAAATGGGCATACGTTTTTTTTATTGATATGGATGGTCATATCGATGATCCAAATGTCAGTGCAGCCATCAATGACATTCGTCCGTTAGTGAAGGATTTACGCGTATTGGGCTCATATCCAAAAGCTGTTCTGTAAAGCAAGCCGCTATAAATTTTACCAGCATTTCGGTTACATGCTATTTTTTGCAAGTAGCATGTAACTCATGACAGATGAACCAGTCATCTAAGGATAAATCATGCAGTCACCTCAATCGACAGAGTCAAATTTATCACCATTAGTACCTGCTTATGCCAGTATTTTAGAATTGGCGCCCTATCAAACAGGTAAGCCGGTAGAGGAGTTGACGCGTGAATATGGTGTCTCAGATGTGGTGAAGCTTGCCAGTAATGAAAATCCCGTTGGCTGTTCACCGAAAGTCACGCTCGCAATCACTGAGCAATTAGGACAGCTGGCACGTTATCCTGACGGCAATGGTTATTATCTCAAGCAAGCATTGGCTGATTTTAATGACGTCAATGTCGAGCAGATTACCTTGGGTAATGGCTCGGATGATTTGCTGGATATCTTAGCGCGTAGTTTTGTTGGTGCTGGTGATGCCATCGTTTATAGTGAGTATGCCTTTGTGGTGTATTCGATGTTAGCGAAAATGCAAGGCGCGATGGACGTTGAAGTGCCTGCCCAGCGCTTTGCTCATGACCTAAAGGCTATGAGTCAGGCGGTTCAAGATAACCCTAATACCAAAATTGTATTTATCTCTAATCCTAACAATCCAACGGGTACTTTGCTTTCTCATGAAGAGTTGCGGGCGTTTGTGGCGAGTGTGCCCAGTTCGGTTTTGGTGGTTTTAGATGAGGCTTATATCGAGTACAGCCCTGAAAGTAATAATCGGGTGCTGATTGATGAGTTTGATAATGTTGTCATCGTACGTACATTCTCCAAAGCTTATGGGCTGGCTGGTCTGCGTGTTGGTTATGCGCTCAGCTCAGTTGCCGTTGCTGAATTGTTGAACCGTATTCGTCAGCCATTTAATGTGAGCCGTATTGGCTTGGCGGCTGCCGCTGCTGCACTTTCGGATCAAGACTTTATCGAAAAAACTCGTTTGATGAATGATGAGCAAATGCGCTGGATGGAGAAGCAGTTGGATGCGCTAGGCTTAGGGTTTATCAAATCACATGCCAATTTTATTATGGTAGAAATAAAAGTTGAGATGGAAGACATAACCGCGACTTCTATTCATGAAGCGTTGCTAGAGCAAGGAGTTATTCTGCGTTCGTTAGCTGCTTATGGCTTACCTAACTGGTTACGTATTACCGTGGGTTTAGCAGAAGACAACCTACGCTTGATCGATACGTTGCGTTCTATCTTAACAGAGGATTAAAGGCTGTGGCTCGGTTGCTTGTGCTAGATGTTTAGTTTTAAGTGCTGAATTCTAAGTACTTGGTTCTAAGTGCTAAGCTCTAAGCTTCTACTACTAAGCCTTTGGGTGCTAAGTCTTTGGAGCAGCCGATACACTATTAAGTTTTATAACGATAACCTGAGTTTTTATCGAAGCTCACGTTGATTTATTCAATGAGAAAAGCCGTGATTAGTCAAAAAGTTAGCCAAAAAGAAAGTCAACAACCTAAGAAAAAATCGCTTAAAACATCTCAATCACCGTTATTCAAACAAGTCTGTGTTATTGGACTTGGACTGATCGGTGCCAGTTTGGCTCAAGCTATTAAAGATAATGGTTTGAGTCAGCGCTTGGTTGCCGTCGATAGAGATGCGCCCAGTATAGAGGAAGCCATTCAACATGGCTTACTAGATGCAGGCAGTTCGGTATTGAGTGACGTGGTTCATGGTAGTGATTTAATCGTCATTGCTGTACCTGTGCAAGCCATACAATCCGTGTTTGTCGATATCAAAGCGGCGATGGACAACGGACAGCTTGCTACTGACTGCATCATTACTGATGTCTGTAGTACCAAGGTCAATATCATTGATGCGGCAAACGCTGTGTTTGGTTCATCGCCAACTGGATTAGTACCAGCCCATCCGATTGCTGGTGCGGAAAATTCAGGGTATCATGCCCGCCGCGCTACTTTATTTGCCAATCATAGTGTTATCATTTGTGAGCTGCCAACGACCAGTTTAGTCGCGATAGATAAGCTACGACGATTATGGGAAGCGGTTGGTGCCAGCGTGATGGCGATGGACGCTGATCGCCATGATTCTATATTGGCGCATACCAGTCACTTGCCGCATTTGCTCGCTTTTAATTTGGTTGAGCAATTGGCCAGTCATGATGATAATTTAGACATGTTTCGCTATGCAGCGGGCGGATTCCGTGATTTTAGCCGTATTGCTGCTAGTGACCCTAAAATGTGGCACGATATATTTTTTGCTAATGAAAGCGCGATTGTTAGTGCCCTTGACGAGTATGGCGTCTATTTACAGACCATGCGCCAACTAATCATTGATAAAGATTCAACCGCCCTGATGGGACTTTTGGGCCGCGCGCAAGCCGCACGGCGACATTTCGGCCATATGTTAGCCAGCACCCCTTATACGGATACTTCTGCCATGTCAGCATCTTATAACATTACTCCTAGCAACACTGTTTCAGGCACCATTGCTATTCCTGGTGACAAATCCATCTCGCATCGCAGTATTATGCTTGGTAGCCTTGCGACAGGCGTGACCCATGTCACTGGGTTTTTAGAAGGGGAGGACGCCCTTGCGACCTTGCAAGCGTTTCGTGATATGGGTGTGACCATTGAAGGGCCAGATAAAGGAAGGCTAACCATTCATGGTGTCGGTATGAATGGGCTAAAACCAAGTAAGACGCCATTATATATGGGCAATTCAGGCACCAGTATGCGTCTGCTATCGGGTATCTTAGCGGCACAATCGTTTGATAGTGTACTGACTGGCGATACCAGTTTAAACAAGCGTCCGATGGAACGAGTGGCGGCACCGCTGCGTACCATGGGTGCTGTGATTCAGAGCACAGGTCATAGTGGCACTGCGCCGCTTAGCATCACTGGCCGTGATACTGTCGGTGAACCGCTGCAAGGTACTGAATATGATATGCCAGTGGCATCTGCACAGGTGAAGTCTTGCTTGCTATTAGCAGGGCTGTGGGCAGAGGGCACAACAACCGTTATCCAACCGGAAGTCAGTCGCGACCATACCGAGCGTATGCTGTCAGCCTTTGGTTATCCAGTGGCGGTAGATGGCAATCGTATCAGTGTCACAGGCGGCGGGCAGCTAACGGGTGGCGATATTGCTGTCCCTGCTGATATCTCTTCAGCGGCATTTTTTATGGTGGCTGCTGCTATCAGTCAAGGTAGCGAATTGACGCTAACGCAAGTCGGTATCAATCCTACGCGTACGGGCATCATCGATATCTTAAAATTAATGCAAGCCGATATCACATTAAGTAACGAGACGCATGTGGGCGGCGAGCCAGTCGCAGATATTACGATTCGTGGTTCAAACTTGGTCGGTATTGACATACCAGAACATCTCGTACCGCTAGCGATTGATGAGTTCCCAGTACTGTTCATTGCTGCCAGCTGTGCAACAGGCCGCACGGTGTTAACTGGTGCAAAAGAGCTACGTGTTAAAGAATCAGATCGTATTGCGGTCATGGCTGAAGGCTTGCACACGCTTGGTATTGACTGTACTGTGACCGATGATGGGCTGATTATTGAAGGTAAGGGCATCGAAGGTCAAGCTATAACAGGTGAAAGAGGCGAGGTCAATAACAGTCAGCCTGTATTCGGTGGCGGTCACATCACCTCGCACCATGATCATCGCATTGCCATGAGTTTCGCTGTTGCTAGTTTGCGTGCGGCTGAGCAGATCACTATCGAAGGTGTCGAGACTGTCAATACTAGCTTCCCAGGATTTGCTGAATTGGCCAATCAAGTCGGTATGTCTATTCAAGTTGAAGGTGCTGATCACTAAGACCACATGATTGCTCATATTGTGAGTCATCAGACTTATGATAAGTGAGATTGTTTGTTAAGATTGGCCTAAGATTATTTTCAAAACAGTCTTTATCGTTAGCAATGTGTTGATGCCCAAAATGGTATCAACGCATTGCTTTTTTACTTTTATCTTATCTGTAGTAACCCTGCGCTCTTGCTTTGATACTTCTACTGTTTGTAGAGACAGGTGAGGTCGCGCTTTGCTCTAACACGTTGTATTTTACTATGACTATCCAAAATGTCGCAAAAAAACCAGTCGTTCCTATCAAAACGACCAAAAATGGCATCATTACTGCGCTTATCGCTTTTTGTATTTGGGGTGCTTTTCCACTATATTTCAAAAAACTGGCGGCCTATAACGCGACAGAAATTATCGGACATCGCATTATTTGGACGTTTTTATGCTTGCTAATCGTAGTGGTTGCCACCAAGCGCTGGCAGTGGATAAAGACGTTAAAGCAAAACCCAAAGTGGGTCGCTTTGACGTTTGTATCGGGCATTATTATTGCGACCAATTGGCTCACCTATGTGTGGGCGGTCAATCAAGATCGTATCCTTGAGGCCAGTTTAGGCTATTTTATCGGTCCATTGGTTGGTGTGGCCCTCTCGATGATTTTGTTTAAAGAGCGCCTGCGCCCTTTACAATGGGTAGCGATTGGTTTTGCGCTGTTATCGGTGGTTATACAAGTAATCATGATAGGTAGTCTGCCATGGTTATCACTGGTATTAGCCTTTAGTTTCAGTACCTATGGTACGGTTCAGCGCCAAACACCACTAAAACCGATTGAGGCGATGTTTGTCGAAACCACCATGCTGGTACCTATTGTGATTTGGTGGTTTTGGCAGTCTGATGTGGTCAGTAGCCAGTTGAGCTTTTGGTTTACATCAGATATTTGGCTGTTAATGATTGCGGGTCCTATTACACTGATACCATTATTGCTATTTAATAAATCGACTAAAATGGTCGCTTTTAGTATTTTAAGCTTTATGAATTATCTGACCCCGACCTTTATTTTCTTTTTGGCTGTATTCTATTATAAAGAGCCATTTGATTTACATCGTTTAGCGGTCTTTGGCCTGATTTGGCTAGGTCTGCTATTATTCAGCATTGATCTATGGCGCCATCGCCCAAGCAAGGTCTTAAAAGCAGCGCGTTTGCGTGAAGAAGCACTGCAGAAAACCAATTAAAAAAACTGAGTTTAAAACTCTAATTAAACATTTAGCAAGCAAGGATGAGAGCATGTTTCATACTGAATCTGATGTGGTATTTGTAAAAGGTTTAAAAGTAGAGGCCGTCATCGGTGTCTACGAGTGGGAGCGGGCAATTACCCAGCCCCTCCTTATTGACATTGCGCTGGAAACTGATATTAGCGCTGCTGTTGTGTCAGATGATGTCGGTGATGCGCTGAGCTATAAAGAGGTCTGCGACGATGTCAGCGAGTGGTGTAAAGAGATTCAAGCAAAATTGCTTGAGCATTTGGCAGGGCTTATCGTAGATAAATTACTCAAAAAATATAACTGTCAAAAAATCACGTTCAGCATTTCCAAGCCGACGGCTATTGCACAAGCGGATGCGGTTGGGGTGCAAATCACACGCTATGCGCCAGTATCAACAGACGAGCCAACAGATAAAGAAGCTGCCAAAGACGCGGATAATAGCCAAGCCGATGATGCATAAAACATCAATAGATTTAAATCTGAAAGCATTAAAACAAGGCGCGCCTAAACAGCTGCAAGCGCAGTATGTGACGGCCGTGATATTGGCATTGGGCAGTAATTACCAAGCCGATAAGTATTTGCCGTGTGTCCGTGAGGGTTTGGCAGCGCTAGGGGAGATACAGTTATCAACCCCGTTTCAAAATCCCGACTTTACGGCGACTATCGAGCTACCAAAACCTGACTATATCAATCAGTGTGTCTACTTACGTTTGGCAGAGCCTGTGACATTGCAGCAGTTGCAAGCGTGGTTTAAGCAGATGGAAGGCGAGTGCGATCGAGAGCGTTTGCCAGTAGCAAAAACGTCAGTCAAGAAAGTCACCATGGATATCGATATTCTGTTGATAGAAGTAGTTACTGATAAAAATAGCCTAAGCAAAAATTCATCATCTAATCAAAAATCCGAATGGCTAATCATGGCAGATCGCTATCCATTTAAAGCGCATGAACGCGCAGGAGTTGAGGAGTTAGTTTCAAATCGTCTTTAGCTTACTGGTTTATCTCTCTTGCCTAATGCCTGCCAGATTCTTCTTGCTTGAAAATCCTCGTTTTTTAAAACAATGTCAATTTCATCTGTGTAGTAATCGCAAACTAAAAAACTATACACGTATGTAAACAATTGTTAGTATTAGTTACTAATTATCTCTGAAATACTACCATTCATGCAAAAACTCATCAATTTTTTGAAGATTAAACCAATCACGAGTCTAGCAATCATACTCATGATGTCTACTTTATCTGCCTGCGACAAAACCCCTTCCGAACACCTTCAAGCCCTTACCGAAGACAAATACCCTGTGGCAAATATGCCAGATGAGCCGTTAGAAACCCCACTTGAGATTAACGTCGAACCCAAGCGCTTAGCCATGACCAGTTCATGGAGCGCAGGGATAAAAGACGATGGGACGCTTTGGACATGGGGTACAGATGGTCTACTGCGTGATACCAAGACAGGACAAGATCCAACGCCTAGGCAAGTCGAGGGTGTCAATGATGCGGTGGCTGTGTCAGGTGATGGGAGTCATATGTTATTACTCCGTAAAGATGGCACAGTATGGGGCTGGGGTAGCAATAACGAACATCAGATAGATCCTAACGATAAAGATACTTTTATTGAAGAGCTAAGAGAGATCAAGGAGATTAAAGATGTAGTAGATATCGTAGCTGGATCTGACAATTCGCTATTCGTTCTAGCCAATGGTGATGTGTATGCATTAGGTAGTAATAATTTTGGTTTAATCAATGGTAGAACTGCTAAGCACTTAGATAAACCGACTAGAATTAATGGGTTTCAAAGTATTGTATCTATTGATTTAACTATTGGATCAATATTAGCTTTAAGTGAAGAGGGTGAAGTATTTACGACTGGATTAAGAACGACTCAAACGGGAATTCTAGGTATTGAACCCAAGAGGAACGATAGAGGTGAACTATATTACCCACCTAATAAAGTAGAACTTCCAAGTAAAGCAGTGAGTTTAGCAGATAGTAATGGCAGAGTAGTATTACTTGATAATGGTTCAGTTTATAGCTGGGGAAATAGTGTAAACGGTGAAACTGCACAGGGTACAACAAGTAAAGATTTTTCAGTGCCAACAAAAATACAAGGTCTGAATAAAGTTGTTGCTATTAGTGATAGTGCTGCAAATACAGTAAATGGAAAACTATTTATTTGGGGAGCATATGCGACTCGTTCAAATAATGGTATTTCGATGAATTATTATACTAACCCTATAGAAATAATGAATAATATTCATGTTAATCAGTTTGTAAGAGGAAATAGTTTTCATGGGTTTATTGATAATAACGGATATGCATGGTTCTGGGGCAACAATAGATACGGAGAGAAAGGCACTGGGAAAGTTCAGACTGAAGAGTATATAACCAAAGAAAAATTACTCGTTCCTGAAAAATCACTATTTAATATTCACGCTAACAAGTAACTAACTTTAAAATTAAGAAGGCTCACTATTAGAGAAAACATCACATGACCATAAAATCCTTCCTCAAACCCCTGATACTAGCCTTG
>NZ_JBQSXG010000100.1:0-11708 GCF_052378005.1 Psychrobacter sp. AOP31-B2-9 | reverse complement strand
ATGAGATATAAAAAAGTGTGAGGTTCAAACTGTGTAATAAGCAAACGGACAGTCATGTATGAGCGTCTTAGCGCTCAAATGCTGCATCCTTAACTTTACGTAATAAAAAGCATAGTCGCAGTTTGGCCACTATGCTTTTGGGGTTTATCTTTTTAAAGGTATTGTCTATTACGGTTATATAATAGCTCATGCGAAACTTTGCATGAGCAGTTACATTAGCTTGACTGTTATGCTTAATCTACTGAAATTATTCAGTCAAGTCAATAGAACTAAGCAATAGTCTTTGCTTGTTCGTGTAAATCTTGTAGCTTGTAAACTTCAAACGGTAAGTTAATTGAATAAGACTTGCAAATAGCATCTGCAGCACCCAATGTCGTGACATAAAATACTTTGCCTTGCAGTGCGCTACGGCGGATAGAGAATGAATCCTCTTGCGCCTGCTTGCCTTCGGTAGTATTGATGATAAGGTCAATTTTACCATTTTTCAATGCATCAACGATGTGTGGACGACCTTCAGTCACCTTATTGATTTGCTTACATTCGATACCCGCCTCGCTCAGTATTTTTTGCGTACCACTCGTAGAGACAATGTCAAAACCAAAGTCAGCGAGCTGGCGAGCGATAGGTACAATTTGTGCTTTGTCGCTATCACGTACTGAGACAAAGGCTGTCTTATTTTCACCTTCAGTTGGTAGACCTGGCAAGCGCTCGTTACTACCGATGATGGCTTTGTAGAATGCTTCGCCAAAGGTTTTGCCAACACCCATGACTTCACCCGTTGATTTCATCTCAGGACTCAAGATTGGATCGACACCTGGGAATTTAGCAAACGGGAAGACAGCTTCTTTAACCGCATAGAAGGCAGGCACAATTTCAGTGGTAAACCCTTGGTCTTTAAGCGAGGTGCCAGCCATACAGCGAGCCGCGACCTGTGCTAACGATGTACCGATGCATTTAGACACGAAAGGCACTGTACGTGCGGCACGTGGGTTGACCTCTAGGATATATACAGTTTCACCTTTCACGGCAAACTGTACGTTCATTAGGCCGATCACACCAAGCTCTTTTGCCATAGCAATGGTTTGTGCGCGCATGACGTTACATAGCTCATCCGATAGCGAGTAAGGCGGTAGTGAACAGGCTGAGTCACCAGAGTGAACGCCCGCTTGTTCGATATGCTGCATGATACCGCCGATGACCACATCAGTACCGTCACAGACACAGTCTACATCGACTTCGATGGCGTCATCTAAGAAGCGATCTAGCAACACAGGCGCTTCGTTTGATGCTTGTACCGCTGTGCGCAGATAGTGTCTCAGCTCGTCTTCGTTATAGACGATTTCCATCGCGCGGCCACCGAGTACATAAGATGGACGTACAACCAATGGGTAACCTACATCTTTTGCTTTTACTAAGCCGTCTTCTAAGCTCGTCGCTAGGGCGTTTGATGGTTGAGTCAGATCAAGCTGTTGAATCATGTGCTGGAAGCGCTCACGATCTTCAGCACGGTCGATGGCATCAGGGCTAGTGCCGATGATTTTTACACCAGCAGATTCTAATGCGCGAGCCAGTTTCAATGGTGTTTGACCACCGAACTGTACAATAACACCATCAGGGTTTTCGATACGGACGATTTCTAGCACATCTTCTAATGTGATTGGTTCAAAGTATAGACGGTCAGAGGTGTCATAGTCAGTTGAAACGGTCTCTGGGTTACAGTTGACCATGATGGTTTCGTAGCCATCTGCACGCATCGCAAGCGCTGCGTGTACACAGCAATAGTCAAATTCGATACCTTGACCGATACGGTTAGGACCGCCACCGATAACCATGATTTTCTTGTTATTGGTTGGATTGGCTTCACATTCGCTATCGTACGTTGAATACATATAAGCGGTACTGGTAGCAAACTCTGCCGCACAGGTATCTACACGTTTATAGACTGGATAGATATTTAAATCCCAACGTTTTTTGCGTAACTGCTTTTGTGATACACCAAGCAATTTAGCCAAACGCAAGTCTGATAAGCCTTTACGCTTGAAACTGCGCAAATTCTTTTCCGTTAATTCGCCAAAACCTAGTGCTTTAACGTCTGCTTCGGTTTTTACGATGTCTTCGATTTGTACCAAGAACCATGGATCGATTTTGGTGAAGTTAAACACTTCGTCGACGCTCATACCGACGCGGAATGCATCAGCGATGTAGTAGATGCGCTCAGGAGTAGGAATCGTTAAGCGATTGATAATCTCGCTACGGGCTTTATCAGTACTGAGTTTACCGTCTTTAATAGCGGCAAAGTCGATTTGCTCATCAAAACCATCATTGCCCGTTTCCATACCGCGCAATGCTTTTTGCATAGACTCCTGAAAGTTACGACCAATAGCCATGACTTCACCGACGGCCTTCATTTGCGTCGATAGGATGTTGTCAGCTTGTGGGAATTTTTCGAAGTTAAATCTTGGTATCTTGGTCACGACATAATCAAGTGCCGGCTCAAAGCTGGCTGGAGTTCTACCGCCAGTGATGTCGTTTTGTAATTCATCTAGCGTGTAACCGATGGCCAGTTTTGCTGCGATTTTGGCAATCGGGAAGCCAGTGGCTTTTGAGGCGAGTGCAGATGAACGCGATACACGTGGGTTCATTTCGATGACAACCATGCGACCTGTATCAGGGTTGATACCGAACTGTACGTTTGAGCCGCCCGTTTCGACGCCGATTTCACGCAGTACTGCTAACGAAGCATTACGCATGATTTGGTATTCTTTATCCGTTAGCGTTTGTGCTGGTGCTACTGTGATAGAGTCACCTGTGTGTACGCCCATTGGGTCAAAGTTTTCGATGGCACAGATGATGATGCAATTGTCGTTTTTGTCACGAACGACTTCCATCTCATACTCTTTCCAACCAATCAGTGACTCATCGATAAGCAATTGATGGTTTGGTGATAAATCAAAACCGCGCTCGCAGATTTCGATAAACTCATCGCGGTTATAAGCGATACCGCCACCTGAACCACCCATGGTGAATGAGGGACGAATGATACATGGATAGCCCATTTTCTCTTGGGTAGCAAACGCTTCTTCCATGGTTTCAGCCGTTTCAGCGCGTGGGCACTCTAGGCCGATACGCTTCATCGCTTGGTCAAACAGCTCGCGATCTTCCGCCATCTCAATTGAGTCTTTGGTTGCTCCAATCAGCTCGCACTCGTATTTGGTTAATATGCCATGCTTATCCAAATCTAATGCACAGTTCAGCGCAGTCTGTCCGCCCATGGTTGGCAAGATTGCATCAGGACGCTCTTTGGCAATGATTTGCTCAACCGTCTGCCACGTAATCGGCTCAATATAGGTGGCGTCAGCCATGACAGGGTCGGTCATGATGGTCGCAGGGTTTGAGTTGACCAAGATGACGCGGTAGCCTTCTTCTTTTAGTGCTTTACAGGCCTGCGCGCCTGAGTAGTCAAACTCACACGCCTGACCGATGACGATAGGGCCTGCGCCAATGATAAGAATGCTTTTTATATCGGTACGTTTTGGCATAATGTTGTTAAGTCCTATTTTGGCGGTTTGGGATTTTAAGATGTCTTATACTGTAAGTAAAAGTTAAAAATAATAGAAAAACTCGGGCTTAATGATCACTAATATCGTTAGAAGCATGTTTTATCTAAGAAAATAGCATCTATTTCACTTAAGGTTAATTTTTTCGAAAACCCTATCTAAATAAGTTAAGAACCTTTTAAATTCATCCAACGAGGATGAATAGTTAGACAGTTCGATTTCTAATACGTGTTTAAGGACATCAGAAGACTGTTCTAGAGATAACTCAGAATTTTTGGCTAAAAGATCAGCAAACTCTCCTAGTTCATTAATAGTAAAGCCGTATTCATACTTTGCTATTTCTATATCCTCCAACATTATTTCAATGATGTCTGAGTCTAAAGTGCTGTCATGTATTCTTGGAATATCAGGAATAATATCTTTTAATAAGTCAAATGGTAGATGGGTATTGAAATCATTTAAAAGAGTAAAAGCAAAATCCCATCTTTGTTTAGTTGATAACTCGGATAGACGTTGAAAGTATTGTTCTTGAACCTTCTGTAGTCTATCGAGCTTCTGTTTCCTTTTATCATTTATTTCATTAGAAGATGCTTTATGCTCTGATAAAATATTTTCTATTTTCTTATTACATTTTCTATTAAATATTTTAGTGAAAAAGTTCACTATTTAGCCGCTTCCATCATCTTAGCAAACTTATCAAACAATGGCGCACAGTCATGTGGGCCAGGGCTGGCTTCTGGGTGACCTTGGAAGCTAAAGACAGGCTTATTGGTCAGCTCGATACCTTGGTTGGTACCGTCAAATAGTGAGCGATGGGTGGATTTGACATTATCAGGTAGTGTGTCTTCATCAACCGCAAAACCATGGTTTTGACTGGTAATCATAACCGTACCAGCTGCCACATCTTGTACTGGATGGTTGGCACCATGATGACCTGTTTTCATTTTGATGGTGTTTGCACCGCTAGCCAGACCGACCAGCTGATGACCCAAACAGATACCAAAAGTAGGAACATTGGTTTTTTCAATGATGTGACGCACTGCATCGATAGCATAGTCACAAGCAGCAGGATCACCTGGACCATTTGATAAGAAAATACCATCTGGGTTTAGCGCTAGCACGTCTGCGATAGGCGTTTGGGCTGGTACGACTGTTACGTGACAACCGCGATCTACCAGCATGCGCAAGATATTGGTTTTGGTCCCAAAGTCATAAGCGACGACGTTGTATTTGGCATCGATATGAGTACCAAGCTGCTTAAAGAATCCGCCCGTACCGCTATCATGGCTACCAGCTATATCACGGTTAAGTAGGGTGTCTGATAAGTCCCACGTACCTGCTGTCCATTCGAACTTTTCTTTAGTGCAGCATTCTTTGGCCAAGTCCATGCCTTCGATACCAGCAAACTCTTGCGCCAGTTCAATGGCTTGTTGCTCGTCTTCTGCACTGATGGTATCGCCATTTGATGCTGTCATGATACAACCGTTTTGAGCGCCTTTATCACGTAATAGACGAGTTAATTGACGAGTGTCAATCTCAGCGATTGCGACGGTATCATGCTTTTGTAGGTAGTCGCTCAGTGATTCTGAGTTACGGAAGTTTGAGGTAACCATTGTCGCATCACGGATAATAAGACCGTCTGCCCAGACTTGATGACCATTACCAGATTCTGTGTCCTCGCTATTGGTACCTGTATTACCAATGTGTGGATAGGTGAGGGTCACGAGCTGACGTGCGTAGCTTGGGTCGGTTAATATTTCTTGATACCCTGTCATGGCTGTATTAAACACCACCTCACCGACACGATGACCGAGACTACCGATACTCACACCGCGAAAAATCGTACCGTCTGCTAATGCCAAAATTGCTTGTACTTCTGCCGATGAATTCAAGGGTTGCCTCCGCTGTTATTGGTTAGTGCTATGATTTTTTTATGATTAAACTTTGGATTTCTATGTCTTAATATTTGCATAAAGAAACAAGAAAATCTAAAATTTTTCCATAAAAAAGCGAGAAGACATTATTGATGGAAACTACAAAACCCACTAGATAGTGAATAGGTAACTTGCATCATGTCCGCTCGCTTAGGCACAGATTTTGCGCATTATATACAATATACGCTAGAATAGCCAGTCGATTTGCTAAGTTGTAGTGCATAGTTTGCTAATTTTCGATAAATATATAATGTAGTCTGTATTAAGCGACAAAGCGCTTATAAATGCACGTTAAGTGATATCTGATGGCAAGAAATTTCTGCACTAGAAACAACCTTTATCAAGGTGAACCCTCTAAGGGTTAATGACTATATCTGCATACATAGTCTATATACATAAATGCTTTTTTGATTGAGTGACAAGTCCTACTACCGATAATGCTAGATTTTGATAGACAGCTTTGCCACAATAGAGGGCATTATTGACTGATATAAAATGAGAGCTATCGATCTCGTTATCTATCTACAATTAGCAAAAGCCAGCTACGTCAGAGAAAGCTAGCGAATGACTAACTGTCTACGGCGTTATTGTCCTTGGATGTATCACTTGTACTCGTTTTAGAGTTCTTTGACTATAGTCAGTCCGAAATAAAAGAGATGCAGTCACGCGACATTACACTACATGCGACACTATTTAGTTGGCATAAAAAACGATAACAAGGAGCAGTTATGATTTATCAGTATTTAGATAAGACCCCTGAGTTCGCTGTACCGTTTAAAGGTTGGGTGGCAGATTCTGCGCAAGTCATCGGTGATGTGTATTTAGGGCATCAAGCCAGTATTTGGTTTGGTGCGGTGCTACGCGGTGACAATGAACGCATTCACATTGGTGACTACAGTAATGTACAAGAAAACAGTGTGATTCATACTGATGCAGGTATCGAAGTAAAAATCGGTCATTATGTCACTATCGGACATTTAGCGATGCTGCACGGCTGTGAGGTTGGTGATAACAGCTTGATTGGTATCGGTGCCGTGGTACTCAATAATGCCAAAATTGGCAAAAACTGTATCATCGGTGCTAAAGCATTGGTCACAGAGGGCAAAGTTATTCCAGATAATTCATTGGTCATGGGTGCACCTGCAAAAGTAGTGAAGACCTTAACAGATGAGCAAGCAGCGATGTTAAAGCTCTCGGCGGTGCATTATGCAGAGCGTTGTCAAAAATTCAAAACGGGACTAAAAGAAATCGCAATGCCTGATGAATAGCAACCAGTAAATGTAGCGCTGAGTGATAAATAAAGATCAGAGGATAAGTGTATAGGGTGTAATCCTCTGTATTTTTATCCTTTATCTATGGCCATGAGAGTAACGTTACATGATAAACATCATAGCGAGCCAGATAACGGCAAAGATAGCGATACCAACAATCAAACCGCGAAAAATATCATGACTGATAGAGGTGTCATCGAGATAAGGGTTATGGTTGGCAGTTTCGTCGATATGTAGTGCATTGACGCTCTCGGCCCCTGCGTTTTTACCAACGACTAACCCAATGATTACAC
The DNA here is from genome assembly GCF_052378005.1 of Psychrobacter sp. AOP31-B2-9. Lineage (NCBI taxonomy): Bacteria > Pseudomonadati > Pseudomonadota > Gammaproteobacteria > Moraxellales > Moraxellaceae > Psychrobacter > Psychrobacter sp. AOP31-B2-9. The sequence goes on along the minus strand of NZ_JBQSXG010000100.1, from coordinate 4,653 downwards.
CGAGTACTAACATAAAAGGGGTGAATAACCAAAAAACCTCACCATTACCGATATCAGCTATTGAGCGAACGACAACAATGACCACGTCGATAAGCAAGCCACCAAAGCCATACATCAAGCCGTTTAAGAGTGCATGGATCAGGCGATCCCAAGGCGATTGGTACGCATCTCCTAACTGACGCTGTCTGATTTCTTTAATCGAGCGAGCAGGGCGATGCACCTTGTTAATTTGAGATCTACTAAATAAGTCGGTTTTGTTATGATACGCTTTCATAAGGTTCTCGGGTTGCTTATTAAGGTCGTGGTATGTCTTATAAAGTAAGCTGAATAAATAATTTAGCATAATTTTGTCTGGCAAACAGTAGACTTCTCAAAATTTACTGAATAAATGTTATATCCAAAAAACTGACTATATTAAAGGCTTTAGCTAAAACACAGTCGATATAATCTTTAATTATAATTAATTCTATTTACTATTAACATTTTGAAAAAACAATAAGGCATTCATAATGCAAGCACCTCATACGAAAAACTCTCAAAAAGAACTGGCGCTATTTGATTTAGATCACACGTTACTTGATGTCGATAGCGACTATCTATGGGGTGAGTATATCGTCAATAATGGTCTGGTTGATGAGGCACAGTATCGCACGGCCAATCAGAAGTTTTATCAGGATTATATCGAAGGTACACTTGACGCGACAGAGTACAATGAGTTTGTCGCCCAGTTTTTGACTACCTTGCCATTGGCACGGTTGCATGAGCTGCGTGAGGATTACATTACACGTGAAATTGAGCCACATATTCGGCCAAAAGCGATGGAGGTGTTGTGTCAGCATGTTGAAAAGGGGCATGCTGTAGTGATTATTTCTGCTACTAACGACTTTGTGGTCTCTGCTATTGCCAAACGTTTTGGTATCGAATCCGCCAATGTGTTATCGACGCCGCTCGAGATAGAAAACGAGCGTTATACGGGTAAATTAGCGGATAAGCCCAATTTTAAAGAAGGTAAGATATATCATCTAGACAAGTGGGTGAGTAAGCAGCAATTGGCTGGCGTGACCTTTGAAAAAACGTATGCGTATTCGGATTCTAAAAATGACATCCCGCTACTTGAGTGGGCAGATATCGCTATCTGCGTCTCACCCGATGAGGCGCTGCATGCGCATGCGCTAGCCCATCGTTGGGCAGTAGAGGATTGGTCGATTTAGGCAGCATATATGCATAGTCAGTAATAACTATGGGTCGCAGCCATTATAGTCAGCAATGAGTATAGGCAATAATTAGCCAACTATTCAGTGTCAATCTCATTTAAAATAGCGGCATATCATTTAGATATTTATTTTTATTAGAAAAATACAGGAACACTTATGGAAATTAATCCGTATCAAGAAAAAATCAAAGACTTATCTGAGCGTGGGCAGGACTTGCGGAGGTATCTTTGACTTCGATGGTAAGCAAGAACGCTTAGAAGAAGTCAATTTAGAATTAGAAAACCCCGAGCTATGGAACGATCCAGAGCGCGCAACCAAGATTAATAAAGAAAAAAGTCATCTGGATGGTGTCATCGATGTGGTGGTTTCGCTTGAGACGACACTAGAAGATGCGTCTGCCATGCTAGAGCTGGCAGTAGAGGCAGAAGACGAGTCATTGCTCGCTGATGTTCAGGGCGAGCTAGATAGCGCTGAAGAGCGAGTGGCAGATTTAGAGTTTCGCCGTATGTTCAGTGGTGAGATGGATCCAAACAACTGTTATTTGGATATCCAATCAGGTAGTGGTGGTACTGAGGCGCAAGACTGGGCAGAGATGCTGCTGCGGATGTATACCCGCTGGGCTGAAGCGCATGACTTCAAGGTTGATGTCATTGAAGTATCATCAGGTAGCGTCGCTGGTATTAAGTCAGCCACGATTGAGATTAAAGGCGATTATGCTTTTGGTTGGTTGCGTACCGAGATCGGTGTGCATCGTTTAGTCCGTAAGTCACCATTTGATAGTAATAATGGTCGTCATACCTCATTTGCTGCGGTGTTTGTGTCACCTGAGATTGACGATAATGTCGATATTGATATCAATCCGGCTGATTTGCGTATTGATACCTATCGCTCATCTGGTGCGGGTGGTCAGCATGTGAACACCACAGATTCTGCGGTACGTATCACGCATGAGCCAAGCGGTGTCGTCGTGACTTGCCAGAATGAGCGTAGCCAACATGGTAACAAAGCCACTGCGATGAAAATGCTACGTGCTAAATTGTATGAGCTTGAGATGCAAAAGCGTATGGAAAAACAGCAAGCAGTTGAAGACAATAAGTCTGATGTGGGCTGGGGTAGTCAGATTCGCTCGTATGTGCTCGATGATTCGCGTATCAAAGACTTGCGTACTGGTGTCGAGACCTTTAACACTGGTTCTGTGCTAGATGGTGACCTCGATCAGTTTATCGAAGCCAGTCTAAAAGCTGGACTATAAAAGACAATTTTAAAGTACTAACCAACAATTAATTAAGGAAAATTATGCCAAGCGTTAATAGTTATTTTGATGATAAAGTGACGTCTATTGCCTTTCAGACAGCGACTAAGCCTGCGACTGTTGGCGTCATGGAAATTGGTGAGTATGAGTTTGGTACGAGCGAATTTGAAACCATGAGCGTGGTCAGTGGTGCTTTAACCGTTAAATTACCACAATCTAGCGAGTGGCAAACCTTTAATGCTGGCGAGCAGTTCACCGTTGAAGCCAATCAAAAGTTTCAAGTAAAAGTAGAAGTAGAAACCGCTTACTTATGTGTATACGGTAAATAATATTTAAGATTTTTTAATCTAAAATGGTATGAATAAGAAAACGCCAAGCATCCAATGCTTGGCGTTTTTTATTTGCTCATTTATGTTTACTCATAAGACAGATGATATAAATCATAAGTTTTTACGATACTGCACCATATCAGTTTGAGTGGCAATGGTGTCATACAGGTTGCGCGCGGTTGTGTTGCCTTCTTGCGTTGTCCAATACACACGGTTGCAGTTTTGCTGGCGTGCAAAGTCATATACTTGTTCAATTAATGCGCGCCCGACACCCTGTCCACGAACAGACTCATTAACGTATAGGTCTTCTAAATAACAACATTCCGTGGTATCCCATGTATTGGGATGCAGCACCACATGAGTGATACCTACCAACCTAGTATCCCGCCATGCGGTAAACCCATAAATAGCCACATTGCTATCTAGTAAATTGCGCCATGTTGCATCAGTCGTGCTCATGGGCAAACTGGTCTCATAGAATGTCAAATAACGTTGCCACAAATCTAACCAGTTAGCGTAATCAGCATTGGAACAATGGCGTGATTTTTATAGAAGGGCTTTTCATGATGCTTTACTCAGATCGATTAATGAATAGGGTTATCAATTATGACTTAATAACTCATAATTGATAACCCTGCCATCCGCTCAATTTTACAGAGCCTTACACATTCTCTGCGCCAAGCAAACAGTAAAAACTGCTGTCATTAATTATGCTAAAACGACTAGTTTATAAGACGGATAATTTTATGGTTCAGGCAAATCATCAGACAGATACACACATAGATGCACGCCACGACTATGAACATTTGGCTCGTTTGGCGAATTTGCGTTATGTCAGCGACGATGAGCCTGGGTTTACGCGTCGGCGCTGGGGTCGCGGTTTTACTTACAAAGATGCCGATGGACAGACGGTAAAAGATAGGGCGTTGCGCAAGCGTTTTGATGCGTTGGTTATACCACCGATGTGGTCAGAGGTGTGGATATGCCAGGATGAAAAGGGGCATCTACAATCGACAGGGCGTGATGACAAGTCGCGCAAGCAATATCTGTATCATCCAGAATGGAATCGCGTAAGGGATCGAGCGAAGTTCGATGCGATGATTGGCTTTGCCGAGGCGCTGCCACGTCTACGCGCTCAGGTTGAGATAGATTTAGAAGCTACGCCCTTGTCACGCGCTAATGTGCTAGCGGCGGTTATTAAGTTATTAGAAACCACATTAATCCGTGTGGGTAATAGTCGTTATGCCAAGCTTAATAAAAGCTATGGTCTAAGTACGCTGCGAAGTAAACATGTTAGTGAAACGGACTATGGATTGGCATTTGATTTTGTCGGAAAAAGTGCAAAAGAGCATCATATTGAATTGCAGGATGAGCGCTTGATTGACATCGTACAGGCATGTTCTGAATTACCGGGTTATCATATTTTTAAATATATAGACGATGATGGTGTTAAGCAAGTTGTCGATAGTAGCGATATCAACGACTACTTGCGAATGCATACGTGTGATACGGATGGCGAAAGCAAGTTGTATAGTGCAAAAGATTTTCGCACGTGGATGGCCAGTGTCCTCGCAGCCAGTTATTTATACGACGAGCTACAAACGACGGTTGGCAAAGACATATTGGCTACTGAGTCCAAAAGCGCTGAGCGCCAACAGCTGGTTGTCGATATGGTCAAAAGCGTAGCAGAGGATCTAGGCAACACGCCTACGGTTTGCCGCGCCTCTTATATTCATCCGATTATTATTGAGCAGTTTTTGGCAGGGCAGTTCTTTGATGCGTACAAAAAATACCGTCGCGGACGCACTAAAGAGTATCAAAGCTGTGAAGAAAAAGCACTGCTTGGTTTTCTTAGTAT
>NZ_JBQSXG010000099.1:0-11741 GCF_052378005.1 Psychrobacter sp. AOP31-B2-9 | reverse complement strand
TAAAAGTAAAAGCCCCCACCGCTCACGCGATGGGGGCTTTTCTTTGTCTAAGTGATTCTCCCTACCATAGCTTTTTAGAATATACTTCTTTAAGCTGAAACTGTTATAGTTATTGATATTTATTTTTTATAATCTAGAGCGTGTTGAACATTCACAATAAGCGCTGTTAATCGTTAAAATGCTTTCAGATGATGCATAAAACGACAATAACGTTTGCACCTTAACTTTAGAGAATAATTTTAATGGCTATGACTACTTTGGCTCGTAGTCCATTCTTTTATCCACTCTATGATTTTATCAGTTGAGAGATTTATGGCAGTTGATTTTAGTAACACGTTGATAGTTGCAATTTCTGCAACTGCACTATTTGATTTATCAGAATCTGAAAATCATTTACTTCAACTTTTGCAGCAACGTCCTGATGATGTGATAAAAGAATTTCGTGACTATATGATCGAACGTGAGAATGAGCCTTTAAATATAGGTGCAGGCTACCCTTTGATTCAAGCGTTATTGAACCTCAATAAATATTGCAATGACTGTTTAGATAAAGATATAGAAGTTGATGCACCATTAGTTGAGGTTGTTATTATCTCAAAGAGTAGTCCTGATACAGGTATTCAGGTACTTAATGCAATTCTTGAAAAAGGCCTTAATATTTCACGATCGGCATTTATTTCAGGTAGCCCCGTGGCTCCTTATATTAAAGATTTTAATGTTGATCTGTTTCTTACTACTAATCGTGATGATGCACAGCAAGTTGCTGATGCCAATATTTGTGCTTGTGCAATACTTGATGCGACACCTGTTAATACTTATGAGCTAGATACTCAGCAGTTGCGTATTGCTTTTGATGGTGATGCAGTGCTTTTTGATGATTCAGGAGAATTGCTTTATAAGCAAAAAGGCTTACGTGCTTTTCATGCTCGTGAAGCACAAATGCGTGATTTACCCATTGAGAAAGGGCCTTATGCTGAACTATTGATTAAGCTCTCAAATCTACAAGAGCGTCTGCCGGCATCTCTTAAATACTCTCCGATAAAAATAGCGCTAGTAACTGCTCGTAATGCACCTGCTGATTTGCGCGCTATTAAAACGCTACGTGAGTGGGGCGTGAATGTTGATATGGCCTTTTTCTTAGGTGGGTTGGAGAAAACTGCTGTACTAAGAACATTTGCTCCACATATATTCTTTGATGATTCAATCAAACATATTGATGCGGCGCGTAATTTTATTCCTACTGCGTTGGTGCCTTACCATTCAAACTCATTGCTACATGGGAGCAATTATGTGGCTGTGGATAAAAATGCTACGTCATTGTCGTTTGAGCCGATAGATAGGTCGTTATTTTCTGTGAGTCACTAGGATATATCTAAAGCGATTAAGTGAAAGGGTAATATCATATGAATTGGAAGCAATTACTTACTTTGATTGTAGTACGAATAAAGCAAGTTATTGGTTTATATGCTTTTGTATTGATACCAATGTGGGGTATGTTTTTTCTCAATGAAACAGCTTTATTTGGGATGTGGAATATTTTTGGTATTGTACCTCGTGCTCTAGATGTAGGTAGTTTGATTGGAATATTTGCTTCATGGACGATGCATGGTAACTTTTCCCATTTACTTGGCAATACTTTTACGTTATTACAAATTTTATTTTTGTTTGGACTGTTTGAAAAAAATGCGTATCGAACCATACTTAAGTTGATTATTGCATCCGGGCTAGTTACTTGGATAATCGGCTCGCCATCTTCTATTCATATTGGTGCATCAGGGTTATGTTTTGCCATGCTTGGCTACATGATAGGCGGTGCTGTATTTGCGCGACGTTGGGGTTATCTAGTAGCTTGTATCGTTATGGGCACTGGCTACTGGTTGACTATCAAGCAAGGATTAATGCCGCAACAAGGTATCTCATTTGCTGCCCATTTTGGTGGCTTATGTGCAGGATTGTTGTTGGGTGCTAATTCTAAACACACTTATAAAACGGTCCCACACCACGATAGCTAATAAAAGTAAAGCTGATGCAAAAAAGGGTAATTTTTTAGATTGATTAACTTAAAAAATTATCCTCTTTCAGTATGTGGCTTCGTTATCTAGGAGATCGATATGTGTAAAATAATTAACTTTTATTGGTGCAAATTTTAATAAATAGCGGATCATCTGTTGCCAAATCGTGCCATGCAGTTGTTTGTTCAACATGTTCATCAATCGTAAGCGTGCTATCTTTTTCTGGTAATACATAGTCTGCGCGTGCAGGACGGCTACAATCGATCACTTGCTCAATCTTTTGTACACTTCTACGTCTTTCAAACAAATACAAGTTAACCAAGTATATGTTGGAGTTATCTATTTGCACACTGGCATTACCAGTATCAGCTGCTATAAAGCGTAGTATCTGTGGTTTGGCATAAGACCATGGACGAAACCATTCGGTACTTTCTGCTGTTTTGACCACTTCTACTCCCTCTGGTAACTTATCCACTTGCTGACTATACCAGTTGTATTCTTGATGTATTTGAAACGCAAATATACCAATAGCAGCAAATAGGGGTACAAGCCATTTCGGTGTACGTTTGCCTGCCAGTTTACTGAGATGAGTTATGATTAGTGCTAGTCCAGCCATACCAAATGCGGCAGCTATGGTAGCGATAAACTCGAAAAGCATAAAATATTCCTTAATGCGTTAGGTATGTCTAATTTAAACTATTGAGTAAATTAAAAATATAAGAATGATAATACATGTCAGGCAAAAAAATCACCCACAAGCAGCTACTGCCTGTGAGTGATATATAGTAACAGAAGATATATCATGATTCGTAAGATCAGTGGTCGACTGCACCACCAGCACCGCGTGGCGAACGAACACTCTCAACCAGTTCCTGGATATGTAATGGTGGCGCTTTCGTTGCATAAGAAACTATGAATGCAACAATAAAGTTAAGTAATGCACCAACTGCACCAAATGATAATGGTGAGATACCAAATAACCAGTACTCTGCGGTATCAGGTAGGTTTGCTGTGCCGCTAATAAAGAACCAGCCTTTGAATACAAAGATATAAAGCAAGATACTGATGAGACCAGTCAACATACCAGCAATAGCACCGAGATTGTTGATACGTTTAGAGAAAATACCCATCATTAATGCAGGGAAGAGTGAGGCGCCAGCGATACCAAATGCCAATGCAACTACCTGTGCGGCAAATCCTGGTGGATTCATGCCTAGGTATGTAGCAACTACAATAGCTACCCCCATTGTGATACGTGCGACCTTTAGCTCTCCTTTGTCAGTAATGTTTGGATTAAGATTTCGTTTAATCAAATCATGACTGATGGCTGAAGAAATAGCGAGTAACAAACCAGCTGCTGTAGATAATGCTGCTGCCAAACCACCAGCGGCGATAAGACCAATAACCCAAGGTGGAAGCTGAGCAATTTCTGGATTCGCCAATACGAGAATATCAGCGTTGACATCTAACTCGTTACCAGCCCAACCTGCGTCAGCAAAACGACCATCAACTTCTAAATTATGGGCGGCACGGGCTGTTTCCACAGCGGCAGTTGCAGCGCTTACATCACCACCTTCAGTTTGTGCATTTGCTAGTGCAATCTCAGCTGCGCCAAGACCACTGTCATTATACATTTGGATACGACCATCGTTATTTAGGTCGTTATACTTAATAAGACCTGTATCTTCCCATGTTTTCATCCAGTCTGGACGTTGGTCATAGTTGATAGCAGGCTCTTCAACACCTTGTGGATAGATAGTGTCAATTAGGTTCAAACGTGCCATGGCACCTACTGCAGGTGCAGTGAAATATAGCAATGAAATAAATACTAGCGTCCAACCAGCTGTCCAACGGGCATCAGCCACTTTAGGCACTGTGAAGAAACGGATAATAACGTGTGGTAAACCTGCTGTACCAATCATGAGTGATAACGTAAATAACACCATGTTGAGTTTATTAGGAACGTCAGCAGTATAAGCGGTAAAACCTAAGTCAGTGACAACTTGGTCAAGTTTGGTTAAGATAGGAACGCCTGCTTCTACATGGTTTGAGAACAAGCCTAAACCTGGAATTGGGTTGCCTGTTAATTCAAGTGAAATAAAGACGGCTGGAATGGTATAAGCAATGATAAGAACCACATACTGCGCAACCTGCGTGTAAGTAATCCCTTTCATGCCACCAAGTACTGCATAGAAAAACACAACAATCGCTGCAATAATAAGACCAGTATCATTTTCAACTTCTAAGAAGCGTGAAAATGCAACACCTGCCCCTGTCATCTGACCAATCACATAAGTGGTTGAGGCAATGATCAAACAGACCACAGCAATCATAGCAGCGGTCTTGGAATAAAAACGATCACCAATAAAGTCAGGAACTGTAAATTTACCAAATTTGCGTAAGTATGGTGCTAGTAGCATGGCTAGTAAAACATAACCACCTGTCCAACCCATTAAATAAGTCGATGCACCATAGCCACCAGCAGCAAGTAGACCGGCCATAGAAATAAAGGATGCAGCACTCATCCAGTCAGCTGCTGTTGCCATACCGTTGACTACAGGATGAACACCGCCTCCTGCAACATAAAATTCACTTGTTGTTCCTGCACGAGCCCAAATCGCAATACCGAAGTAAAGAGCGAAGGATAGACCCACAAAAATAATATTAATTAGATACTGACTCATGATCTATTCCTCGTCTACGCCGTATTGTTTGTCCAACTTATTCATACGCCAAGCGTAGAAAAAAATTAAGACAATAAAAATACCAATGGAACCCTGTTGAGCGAACCAAAAGCCTAAATCGGTACCACCGATTTTGATGCCAGCTAAGAGAGGACGTAAAAGAATCGCAAAGCCGTAAGAACATAATGCCCAAACGACTAGACTACCTAAAATGAGACGAACATTGGCACGCCAATATCCAGATGGATCGTTGTGGTTTTCCATAGGACAACTCCTTTTGTCTTACCTAAAATGTTATTGTCGGTCTAATTTTGCTAAAACATATTGGTTTAACCTGTATCGATTACCACGATACTGTATCTATCATAACCATCATATATAGCAAAATTTTATTGATAGACTGCAATCCATAGGGACTAAGTCGTATCAAAAAGACACTAACAACATAAAAAATAGCTACGTACTGTGTATAACAGTAGAAATATAACGTGCAACAACCTATTTCTTTATTGAAAGTGAATAGTTAGGTATGGCATAGAACATATTAATAAAAAGTATAATGTATAAAGAACTGGACTTATCGAGGAAGAGAGAGGGGTAAGACGATCCATTGTCTGTTTTACAATCTTGTCTTCCTGACAAGTGTCTTAACATTCTTAATGCATTTAAAATGCCACGCTATTAAGCAACTACTAGCTTAACATAAATATTAAAAAGGTCTTTTGCATATACTAAATAAAAGTAAAGGCAAAAATCAAGCATACGTTTAGTTGTTTATACAATATCCAGTACTAGTGCATCACGTGATGATACTGAGAACTATACAACAATAGTCTAATAAGTGCTGCTAAATTGTTACTCAATACATTCTATAGTATATCAAGTGTAAAGAACATTTATTTAATAAATGTTCTTTTTAGATGGATAACTAAATTTAATAATTGTTAGTGCTTCAATGTCTATATCATGCACGTGATATTTTGATATCAAATTTTTTGTGCATGATGGTTTAAGTGGCCTAAGGTTCGAGTTGGCCAAATATAATATCAATACAAATTTTCAGTACAGTCTATAAAGTGTTAATTGTTAATAAGGAGCCCGTATGAACGACGGAATAGCAGGTTGGTTTAATAGCATTGTAAACTATGGTGTCAGCATTATTTGGGGCAACAATGATTGGTTGATTGCTAATAACCCTTGGTATGGATTATTGATGTTCGTACTGATTGGCGCAGGTCTTTATTTTACCGTCGTTACACGTTTTATACAGTTTCGCCATTTTGGTCATATGTGGAAACTATTGCGTGTCTCTAATCAAGGACGCAAAAATGGTGGTATTAGCTCATTTGAGGCACTGATGACCTCACTGGCAGCTCGCGTCGGCACAGGTAATTTGGCAGGGGTTGCAATTGCGATTTATCTCGGTGGCCCAGGTGCTGTGTTTTGGATGTGGATGACGGCGATCGTTGGTATGTCGACCAGTTTTATTGAATCCACGTTAGCACAAGCGTACAAAGTACCGCACCATGACAATGTTTATCGTGGTGGACCTGCTTACTATATTGAAAAAGGTTTGGGTAAGCGCTGGTTAGCAATCTTCTTTTCGTTATGTTTGCTGGTGGCTTTTGGTCTGGCATTTAATGGTGTACAGTCAAATACCATTGCACAGGCGACCAATGAAGCGTTTGGCATTCCAACATGGGCGACAGGCTTAGTGCTGGTAGTATTAGTTGCGCCAGTAGTATTTGGTGGTTTACGCTCAGTTGCTCGTATTGCTGGGAAAATCGTCCCTGTTATGGCTATTTTGTATATTTTGTTAGCGTTATTCATTATTGTCACTAATTTCAGTCAATTTCCAGCGGCTATTGTGTTGATTGTAAAATCAGCATTTGGTTTTGAACAAGCAGCGGGCGGGGTAATAGGTTACGGTATCGCTCAGGCCATGATTAATGGTATCAAGCGTGGCTTGTTTTCTAACGAAGCAGGTATGGGTTCAGCACCCAACGCTGCAGCTACCGCAAAGAGTCACCCTGACCATCCAGCGGTACAAGGGTTTATGCAAATGCTAGGTGTTTTTATGGATACGCTAGTCATTTGTACAGCAACGGCATCAATTATTATACTGTCAGGTGTGGTTGACCCCAGTGTTGAACAAGAAGGTATTCAGCTGACTCAGCTAGCATTGTCGCAGTATGTTGGTGATTTAGGTGTGGTGTTTGTGGCGATTGCTATTTTCTTTTTCTCATTCACTTCTATCATTGCTAATTATAGTTATGGTGAGTCAAATTTAGAGTTTATTTCTGGTGCCAAAAATGCCAAAGTGATGATTATGGTTTTCCGCTTCATGGTATTAGGTATGGTGTTTATTGGTGCTATTGCCAGTCTGCCCGCTATTTGGAACTTTGCTGACTTGTCGATGGGACTGATGGCTTTGGTTAACTTGATGGCAATCTTACTGCTATCTCCAGTGGCACTTAGAATACTGCGTGACTATGAGCGTCAAGTGAAAGCAGGTAAAACTGGTGATCAAATCAAATTTAATCCCGATGATTTTGTGAAGCTTAAAGATGAAGCTCATCGTGATGCATGGACAGATTAATTTTGATGATTAAATGAAAGCTGAATAAAAAACCGCCCTTTTAAATATTAAAAGGGCGGTTTTTTATTCAGCTACTATTATGTTATGGGTGCAATAAATACTCCAATCATAGGTTACATGTTTGGATAGTTAGGACCACCGCCGCCTTCTGGCGTTACCCACGTAATATTTTGTGATGGGTCTTTAATATCACAAGTTTTACAATGTACACAGTTTTGCGCATTGATGACAAACTTCGCACCTTCTGCATCTTTGACCACTTCGTAAACACCTGCTGGGCAATATAAACGTGCCGGTTCAGCATATAGCGGTAAATTAATGGATACTGGTACGGTTGGATCCGTCAGTTTTAGATGCGTTGGTTGGTCTTCAGCATGATTGGTATTAGAAATAAATACTGATGACAGTTTATCAAATACCAGTTTGCCATCAGGCTTTAAGTAAGTCGGCTGATAAGCATGGTTGGCTCGCTCTAGTTGGTCATAATCTGGGATGTTATCATGTAGGGTAAACGGCATTTTACCCTTAAATAAGTTGTGCTCGATGAAGGTAAACGCACCACCCATAAACAGACCCATGCGATGAATCGCAGGCGAGAAGTTACGTGATTCATAGTTATCTTCATATAACCACGATTCTTTATACATAGTGGTATAAGCAACAACCTCATCATGCTGACGATCAGCTTGTAATGCTTCAAAAATCGCTTCGGCTGCGAGCATACCGGACTTCATTGAAGTATGGGTGCCTTTGATTTTTGCAGGGTTCAAGAATCCAGCATCGTCACCAACCAATACACCACCTGGGAAGGTGAATTTCGGTAATGAGTTGAGACCACCTTTGGTCAAAGCGCGCGCGCCGTAAGAGATGCGTTTACCGCCTTCTAATACACTTTTGATGACTGGATGCGTTTTTAAGCGTTGCATCTCATCGAATGGTGACATGTATGGGTTGTGGTAAGATAAATCAGCAACGAGACCAAAGCTGACTTGGTTGTTTTCATCAAAGTACAACCACCAACCACCAGTAGAACCCGTTTCTGTTAATGGCCAACCAAGACCGTGCATGACCACACCTTGCTCGTGCTTTTCAGGTGCTACATCCCACAGCTCTTTTAAGCCAATACCATAATGTTGAGGGTCTGAGTCTTTATCAAGATCAAAACGGCTGATCAAGCGTTTACCTAGATGACCACGGCAGCCTTCGGCAAAGACAGTATATTTAGCAAGAAGTTCATAACCAGGCTCAAAGCTTGGCTTGGCTTCACCATTGGCAGCCACACCCATATCACCCGTCAATACGCCTCGTACTGAGCCATCATCATTATATAAGATATCGTCTGCAGGGAAGCCTGGGAACATCATGACTTCTAGCTCTTCAGCTTGGGCGGCTAACCAGCGAACCACATTGCCTAGTGACACGATATAGTTGCCGTCATTGTGCATCGGCCCTGGAATTAGAGAATCAGGTACTTTAGTAGAGCGTGTGGCTGAGTTTAGGTAATAGAAGCGATCTTCGGTCGCTGGCACGTTAAGCGGTGCGCCTTTTTCTTTCCAGTCTGGTATTAGCTCATCTAAAGCACGTGTTTCTATTACTGCACCAGATAAAGTATGAGCACCGAACTCAGAGCCCTTTTCGACGACACAAACCATAAATTCATCATTACCCGCTGCAATAGCCAGTTGGCGTAGACGGATGGCAGTAGATAGACCAGCAGGTCCACCACCGACGATAATGACATCAAACTCCATTGATTCACGTTCAATCTCAGGCTCGGCTACCACAGGTTCTATTACTGGCTCTGGTGCTTTGTCGATAGTGACAGCTTCGGTAGGCTTGTTTTCTACAGCAAACTCTTCAGCTAACACTTCTTCTGTCGCAACTTCCGGCTCTGCTTTGTCTAGATTTGCCGTTTCTGTCGCTACTGTTTTATCAGTATTAACAGTTTCACCATCAATAACTGGATTTTGATTGTTTGGCTCTTGCATACCTACTCCTAAACTTTTAGTGGCTTATCTCAGGGCATTATTAGCTTAACAACTGAATAATAGAGTTGCAGGGCTAACTTTGCTCAGATATATGGCTGCCTGATAAAACTGTCTTTGCGGCATCAATTAATTACGTTATTGTTGAGTCCGATTTATTCAAAGATATCAACACATAACGTAAAATTTGTTATTAACACAACAGCTATTTGAACGTTCCGATAAAAATAAAAAATCGTTACTTATTATAAAAGAAAAGTCCCATAAACACGATACGCATTTATGAGTATAGGTGTTAAGGTGATACTGAACTAATAAGGAAGTTATAACGACAAGGTTTCATCATACCTGAAACAAAAATTTATAGTAATAACAGTTTTGCCAAACTTTGAATGTTAGGTAAAGGATTATATAATGAATTATGATAATAAAAAGGCCATTAGCAATCATGAAAATAAAGCAGAAGCCCCAAATGACGTGTCATCCAACCTAAGTGACATTGATACCCTTAGCCAGTATTTAAAGTCTAGCGCTGGAGTTCGTCAGGGACGCACAATACCGCCACTGGAAAGTTGGCATCCTGACCATGTGGCAGATATGGACCTTATCATAAAAGCAAATGGTGAGTGGTGGCATGAAGGTGGAAAAATGACTAGAGAGTCATTGGTCAGCTTGTTTGCCACTATTCTGTGGAAAGAGGAAAACAATGGTAGGACAGAGTACTTTCTGAAGACGCCTGTACAGAAAATCCGTATTCAAGTTGAAGATGCACCACTACTCATCAACGATGTTGGCATTGTCAATGAGGGCGGTTATAGTTGGTTGGAGTTTCTCACAACGACAGGTGATGTGGTGCGTTTAGATGATGAGCATCCAATCATATTAAAGGCGTATAATCCTAAAGATAGTAGTATGATTGACTATGCAATAACTGATACAGATGTGGACAGTCATCAGGAAGCAGTCATCGAACCGCAAGTGCGTCCCTATATGCTCGTTAGAAATGGTTTGACGGCGCTGATTGGTCGTAATACGTTTTATCATCTTGCAGAGATTGGCGAATTAATAGAGCAAAATAGTGAGACAATATTGATCTTAAAAAGTGGTGGCAAGTCTTATCAGCTATCGATGCCTATCAATTAACGACACTCATTTATAGTGAGGTCTTTAGTAGCTAGAGTATGCCCTGGGTTTTATCAGCACTTTTTAAAATGAAGAAATGCTCTATAAAGTTGTATTAAATAAATAGGTTGTGTTAAATAAATAGATAGCAACTTGATAGCAATTTAATAACTATATAATATTTAACTCAGTATTTGACTGAAGAAACAGTACAAAGATGATGATATGTATATAAAAATGGCAGTACAGTAACGATGGATATTACGGCAAGTAATGTCACGAATGCGTTCAAGATGCGCTCAGATACCTTCATTGGTAACGATTTTGGGGAAGTGGGTAACGCTGCTATAAACAAAGCTAGTATTGGTAAAACTATGAATAGTAAAGCTCGTAGCTCGCCAATAGGATTGTTCGACTCTGGAGTCGGTGGGTTGTCTATTTATCTGCATCTCGCGCAGCAGCTCCCTAATGAGCGTTATGTTTATTATGCTGATACGCTAAATGTACCTTATGGCAATCGTGATAGTGCAGATATTGAAGCGTTAACCCTGACTGCATTAGAGTGGTTGTATCAACAGGGCTGCAAGCTTATCGTGATTGCTTGTAATAGTGCTTCAGCCTATGCACTGGAAACTGCAAGGCGTCATTATCCTCAGCTACCTATTGTCGGTCTAGTACCTGCCTTAAAACCAGCGGTAGCTGCTAGCAAAAGCAGCCGTGTCGCAGTATTGGCGACCAAGGCGACTTTGAATGGCACGTTGCTCAATGATGTCATTAACAATTTTGCTAGACCTAATAATACAGTGGTTACTAAGTATTTTGATCCACGATTAGTGCCTTGGGTAGAGGCCGGTATGCCAGAGCAGGATGAGACGGCGTTCAGTTTGCGCCAGCAGCTAAAATTATTTGCCAACGAAGGGATTGATCAGTTGGTGCTAGGCTGTACCCATTATCCATTTTTTAAAGCATTTTTATTGAATGAGATTGCAGCGCAGCAGCTATCAATGCAGGTAGTGGACTCTGGACAGGCAATTGCTGAGCGAGTTAAGCAGTTACTGGTTACCAACCAATTGTCAGCGTTGACTAAGAGCGAATCAAATGCTTTAGGAGATGCCAAAGACCTAGATACGAATCTTAGGCTACCATTGGTTTTTTATGCTACTAAATATAATGATAAACTGGGCGCCTTAGTCACGCGATTACTGGGTAAGGACGCAGTATTGCAATATCATGCTAACTAGGACATGCCGTCCGTTAGTTGGCTACTTGACGCGGTTTGGCAAGATTTAGTCATTTTTAATATATGTAGATGACTATCGGTTGAATTAAGAACACGTCC
>NZ_JBQSXG010000098.1:0-11926 GCF_052378005.1 Psychrobacter sp. AOP31-B2-9 | reverse complement strand
AAAATTGTTATCTACGATAGCAGTTTAATATTGCTGTAACGATGTGTTTTTTATGAATTATCAGTTGTTATTGTTGTTATATACTTTCATAGGTACTGAGCACTTTTAATAATAAGTACGTATATAAAAGCGAATTTACTGCAAGTGAATATGGTTCGAGCAAACCTGTCTAAAGGAAGTAAGCGCGATTATGTCTAGTGTCCCTCCGTCAATAGAATCAGCATCTACTCCAAGTCATCACCATGAAAATAGTTCGATCACCGAAGGTCTAGTGCTGCCACTCGCTGGTCACTGCTTTCATTGCGGTGACCCTGTGCCGCAGCCGCCGTTTTATGCCGATATATTGGGTCAACCACGTGAGATGTGTTGTATGGGCTGTCAGTTGGCAGCGCAGAGCATCGTAGAAGCTGGGCTTGAGCAATATTATCTGGATCGCTCAGAGATCAGCCGTACGGCCAGCTTACCAGTAGAGATGACTCGCCTGGAAGCTTATGATCATGATGAAATAAAGCAGCAGTTTGTGTATGCACAGGATGGCATGTCGGTGGCAGAGCTGTCTGTGAACAATCTGCGCTGTGCGGCTTGTACGTGGTTGATTGAGTCACGTCTCGATGAGTTGGACGGTATCAGTAAATGTCAGGTGAATTTGACCAATCAGCGTATGCGGGTGATTTGGAACGAAGATAAGCTACCAATTAGTCGTATTTTAGCGGTTATCAATGAAATCGGCTATGAAGCTAAGCCTTATCGTCAAGACACGCATGAGGCTATGCTGGCACGGCACACCAATCAAATGCTGCTGCGCCTTGGTATCGCGGCATTGGGCTCGATGCAAGCGATGATGTATGCGGTGGCGCTTTATTTTGGTGAATATAGCGACATGTTGATATTGCAGCGTGACTTTTTGCGCTGGGTCTCATTGTTTGTCAGTACGCCAGTGTTTTTTTATGCTGGATTACCGTTTTTTACGTCAGCTTGGTCAGCGATTCGCGCCCGTCAAGTCAATATGGATGTGCCCGTCAGTATCGCACTGGTTGTGACTTTTGGCGCCAGTCTTTATGCCACTATTACTGGGCAAGGCGAGACATATTATGATTCGGTCAGTATGTTTATTTTCTTTTTATTGGCAGGGCGTTACATCGAGCATAATGCCCGCCTCAAAGCCGCGACCATGGCCAACGATCTGGTGGTGGTTGAGCCGGTATTGGTGCAAAAAATTGCGGAAGATAAGCAAGCGGCTGAGTGTATCTTGCAACAGATTTCGCAGAACCTGCTCAATGAAACATCGGCTAGTAACGAAAGTGAAAGTGTTGTTATTAATAGCACTGATTTGAATATCAATATGGCAAGTAACGTAGCAAGTAACCAGAATTTATCAAGTGCTATGCCCAATTTTATGAAGCGCATAGATAATAACGTTCATGAGCTAACCGCACGTATCGCCGAAGACTGGCAACAATCGCGTAATCAGAGCTTCTCCTTATCAAAAAAAGAGTCAAAACTAGAATCAAAACCAGAGTTAACAACAGACGTCAGCGTCGAAGAAAAAAATAGTATACAAGATAAAAAAATGGTGACCGCTCACAGCTTGCAAGTGGGTGACATCATCATGGTAGAGGCTGGATCTGAGATTATCAGTGATGGTATTTTGCTCAGTCCAACTGCCACAGTTTCACAAAGCTTGCTGACAGGCGAGGGCGACTTGATTATAAAATCTCAAGGCGACTATATCGTTGGCGGTGCGCAAAACGACAGCCAGCCATTTGAGATGCTGGTTACCGCATTGCCAGAAGACAGTCAGATCGGCTTGATTGACAGACTTATGAACCGTGCCATGAGTGAAAAACCAAAACTGGCGCAGCAAGCGGATAAGCTAGCACGCTGGTTTGTGGCGCGGATTTTAGTATTGTCCGTCTTAGTGTTCGTTGGCTGGTATATCGTTGATCCAAGCCAAGCCATTTGGGCGACAGTCGCCGTATTGGTCGCGACTTGTCCTTGTGCGCTATCTTTAGCGACGCCTATCGCGCTAACGGTAGCGACCAATCGACTCGCTAGCTATGGTTTTTTGACCACGCGTGGACATACACTACAAACGCTTGCTGAAATAACCCATGTGGCTTTTGACAAGACAGGAACGCTGACTTACGGTAAGCCAAACTTGCTCAATATCGAGTTAACGGATTTTTTAAATCAAACAGAGACAGAAGGTTTAACATTATCTGATCAAAAAGATAAGATATTAGCCATCGCTGCTGCTCTAGAAGTGGGTAGTCGGCATCCCATTGCCCACGCATTGCTCACGGCGGCTTATCAACTGCATTTGCCAACCACGCAAGCATTACAGCATTATCCAGCGGGTGGGGTAGAAGCGACAGTTGATGGTATGTCATATCGAATTGGTCATGTGGATTTTGCCTTAGACAATACCAATGATGCTAGTGTAAATAATAGTATAACTATTGATTTAGTAGCACAGCGTGCTAGTTCAGCGGTAGTTTTGTCTTGTCAAAATTATGATTCAGAAAACTGGCAGGCGCTGGCATGCTTTTATTTCAATGATAAGGTGCGTGATAGTGCTAAGTCGATGATTGATGCACTGAAAGCGCTAGGCATTGAGTCTGTGATGCTGACCGGTGACCCAAGTCCACAAGCATTAGTCATGGCTGAAGGTTTGGGTATGCAATCTGCTTATAATGGTCTATCGCCAGCTGATAAAGTCAATCATATTCAAAGCTTGCAATCTAAAGACGCGGTCGTACTGATGGTCGGTGACGGTATCAATGATGCACCAGTATTGGCAGCGGCAGATGTCTCCACCTCAATTGCTGGCGCGGCAGATTTGGCGCAAGTATCGAGCGATAGTATTATCTTAAATGGTCACATTGAGGCGATTACTGCGGCCAAACGTATCGCTGATAAAACAGAACGTATCATCAAGCAAAACTTTCGCTGGGCCATTGCTTATAACAGTATCGTTCTCATACCAGCCGCTTTGGGCTACGTGCCACCATGGCTCGCTGCTATTGGTATGTCACTCAGCTCATTGTTTGTGGTCTTAAATGCATTGCGTTTGAAGCGCGCTTAGGAGTGATTATGGAAACTGCACTATGGTTAACAAAAGGTACTAGGGCAATTTAAATCAACATGACATACTATCTAACCCTCATCCCTTTTTCATAATCAATAATAATAGGTTCGTGCAATGTATGTTGCTGTGAGTTCAGCATTACTTTTGATGAGCTATGCTGAAGAAACCGTAGAGATAAACTTGGTAAACTAAGCGTATTGACAGGAGTTTACCATGACCAAGAAAGTAAGAACCTACAGTGACGAATTTAAAGCCGAAGCTGTTAAAAAGATAGCAGACAACAACGGCAATATTTCAGCGACTGCAAAGCAGCTTGGCATTGCCATGCAAACGCTCTCAAATTGGCATAACAAAGCCAATCAAGGCAAGCTTATCGGCACAGAGCAATATGATCCCGACCTTATGAGTGCTCTTAAAGAGATAAAGCAGCTCAAACGCCAGCTTAAAGTTGCCGAAGAGGAGCGCGAAATACTAAAAAAGGCGACGGCGTACTTTGCGAAAAACAGCTAGTCAAGTACGCCTTTATCAAAGACAACCAGCAAGTCTTTAGCATTAGTAGCATGTGCCGCGTACTACAGGTTAAACCCTCAAGCTACTATGACTGGCTGGGTCGTCATATCAGCTGTCAGCAGGTACATCGTAATCAGTGCGAGTTATTGGTTAAAGCCGCGCACAGTGAAACCCTCGAACGCTACGGTTTTGAGCGTCTGCATGTGTATCTAAGCGGACAAGGACATAATATTAGTCTATACATGGTCAGAAGCATCAAAGAAGAATTTGGCATCAAATGCCGTCGTCACAAGCGCTTTAAAGTGACCACCGACTCTAATCACAACAAGCTGGTCTATCCGAATGTGCTGCATCAGCAGTTTGATGCCAATCGCCCTAACCAAGCATGGGTAAGCGATATTACTTATATCTGGACACATGAGGGCTGGTTGTATTTAGCGGGAGTCAAAGACTTATATACCAAAGAGCTGGTCGGCTATGCGATCAACAAACGCATGACCGCAGATTTGGTCTGTCGCGCATTGAACATGGCCATCAGGAATAAACGTCCAAACAAAGGGCTAATCGTTCACTCTGACAGAGGCAGCCAGTATTGCAGCCATGCCTACCACAAGATCGTTAAGCAGCATCAGTTTACAGGTTCAATGAGCGCTAAAGGTAATTGCTTCGACAATGCTCCAATAGAAAGCTTCTGGGGCACTTTAAAGAACGAGCTGGTATATCATCAGGATTATAAGACTAGATTTGCAGCGATCAACGATATTATTAGATACATCGAGCTGTACTACAATCAGACTAGAATTCAAAAGGGTTTGGGCTATAAATCACCAAGACAGATGTGGTTTGATTATTATCGTCAAGCTGCGTAACTAAAATCTCCCAAGTTTATGTATACGGATTTGACGGCAGGGGTCAGTGTGAGTGATGTTGAATTAGCAACCCTTGAATGGGTCGATTGGTTTAACAAAACTCGCATTCATAGTACGATTGGCTATGTGTCGCCTTTTGAGTTTGAGAGACGATACTATGATAGTTTTATTGAGTCAGACAAAGCTGCCTGACTCAAGCAATCAAGTCTCCGATATAGTCGGGGCGGTTCAACTTAACTTAATAGTATTTGATTCACATTGAACTACTGGCGGCTTTAGATTTTGCGATTCAGATGATAATTCTGGAGTTTGTGATACAGGTGGAGCTTGTGATGATATTGAGTTATCTGCATCTGGCTTAGGCTCACTTTGTAATAGATCTGCATCATGGCAGCTTGATAAATTTGCTGTTAGCATGACAGCTATTAGGATTGCTAAAATTTTCATATTGATCGCTTATTTGAATATTTTGGCAGCCTCTTGAACGAAGCCTCTTCTATTAGAAAAAGAAGGTTTATCATAACGGTTGATTACGGTTGATACTTCGTCAATATATTTACCCTCTACCCCTTTATCAGCACTTATATAGAGTTTTTTATCAAGCCAAAAGACAATGGCTGATCTTGCTGCATATTTGGGCTGTTCTAAAAGTTCTGGCGTTTCAAGAAAGTTTACTTTCTCATCTGACCATACTTTTGGATACATCTTATTCATTACCCCATAGTTGTACCTACCAGTAGTCGGGGGTGTGCTGTTGATAGTTGTGCTGTCCAGATTGCGCATGGGTTTGCGGCCGGGTTGTGAGACAATAATAAAAAACCACCCGAAGGTGGTTTAAGTAAAATAATAACAAACTAACCTTGCTCATCATCAAATTGCTAAAGCACTATAGCCATCTATTTAGATAACTCATTCACATTGTGTTCGTAGTATACAGTCGTAGCTGGGCTGTTGTAGTTGATGAGAATAGTGTTCTTGATTAACCTCCAATCGAAAACAGTGGCAACTTTGAAAAATTTGAGCTGTGTTGAATTTGTGTCCCTTATAATATTAGCGGCTAAAAGTGCGCTTTCTTCTGAGTTGTAGGTGATTTGATAAGCACCAAGATAACCTTCTCTTAAATCTTTGATACTAATAACTATTCCATCTATTGAGCAGGCATTTTTTAAAAAATTAGCTCCAAAATCTGAAGTTAGGTTATTCTCTATCTTTGATTTAGGCGTATTGCTTTTAGTAAAAGTTATATTGGCTTTGCTAGTTAATAAATTTGATTCTTTAATACCCAATTTGACGAATTCTTCATACATTGATAGTAAAGGCTCACCAGTACAGTTATCCTCAATACTAGATTCCATGAAAGTAGTTTCGTCTTTGGCGGTATTAGGCAGATCTTCAATAGCACTGCTTTCTATTGAGCACCCTAAAGGTACAAAAAATAGAAATAGAATAAACTTTTTCATATGGAACCTCTTGATTTTTTAATACACCATTATTTTTGCAACTAAGCATACTAAGGAAGGACTAATGTCCTTCCTCTGATTATGGGACGTACCGCTTTTAGGTATATTATTTTTGCATCAACATCTTTGTTTGATGTGACACCACCTAATTCGCGTAGGGCTTTATTAAAGCTAGAGAACCCATCATGCCCAAAGACTTCCAAACAACCCGCAGTACCTATCATGCTATCAGCTCTATTTGGATCACTTGTATTAGGCCCATCATGAATCAGGAAGTTTCCATATACTATCCATGCACCATTTTCTGCTGAGTCTGTACTGTGAAGCATATATTCTGGATACCATGTTAAAGAATGTGTTTGGTGATCCGCTAGTCCAGCAACTGAGTAACCCTCACTTCTTACATATCTTGGACCGAACCTTATTACTTGAAACGCTCTAGTATGTTTACCATTAGATATCCTTAGAGTATAAAGCGGAGTTTTATAGTGATTTTCAAAACTTCCATCTGGATAATCCCAAGTATAAGCATGATTACCATTAGGAGTTCCGTCTAGAGTTAGTGTCAACTTTTTTTTGACACGTGAAATCCTAGCATTTGTAGTTACAGAGTTTCGAGTAGTATTAGTATTTGTGGCATTAGGACCATAGAGAACAGCAAATGGATCATAATCTGGATTAGGCATAACGGCTCCCTTATTAAAATCATATTTCCAAGTGAAATTTAATTTCTTGCTCTATCAAGGTGTCGACTATTTTAGATGCATTATCTAAATATTTAGTTTTTATTTTAAATTTCGTTAAATTATCTTTGAAAAATATTAAATATAATATTCACTAGTGAGTTTGTATATAATAATGGTCTTGATTATAAAGTGATAATAATAAAAATTATTTAAGATTAGGAAAGTATTTATTGGATGACTGCTGAACAGAGCTTATTCATATCGTAATAATAAGTGTATTTTTCTAAACTGTCTTTTAATACAGCGTAGGTTTCCTGCTCTAAGTTTTTATAGTCGTATCCTATAAAAAACGTCATTCCATCCTTCAATACTATTTTATTATCAGCACACTGAATTATATATTTAGGACTAAGATTTGAAACTTCATTGTCGTTATCATATCTTATAAAAAAACTTACTTTTTTTATTTCTCCCATACGAACCTGTATAGGTAAATTTTCGAATGTTCCAGTCTGCTGAATTTTATCATCTTTAGTTATTTTAGATAAAATGCTATCACCAATTTCTCGATATCCGCTAGTTAAGTTTTCGTTGATATTATTGACAATAAAATTTCTGGTAATGCCATATACTGATGATTTACCAATAATCTTATCGATACTTTCTGTTTCATTGTTTTTTTTAATAAAGTAATGATATTCTGTTGAGTCAGAAAGAGTAGAGAAGTCAGTTAATACATTCTGATTATCAACATTATCAACATATGTAAGCCTTAATGGCGTATCAGCAGGTGTGTTAATTTTTTCTAAAATAATCTCTAGCTGCTTTTTAGTTAACTGTTCATGACATTTACTTTCGATGGAGCAGTCTACTGTGTTTGACAGATCATCTTTGATTTCAGTTTGAGCGCCACTTGTACAATTGCATAGTAATGCTATTGAGGATACTATTATTAATTTATTCATATCGTACTCTTTACTAAAAGACTTTTGGTATTTTTGGCGAAGATTCTTCTAACCAGTTTTCAATAATTTTAGAATTTTTTGCTAATATTTCTCTTTTATTAGTGCCATTGACAATCCATCTAGCTTGAGTGTAGTCTATAGTTGAGCTATTGATGTAATCGGAAAGTTTTTTATTAGTAAAAGTTCCTTCTTTCATTCCATAGATTATTATTGGCACAGAATATTTGTATTGAGATGCTAGCTCAGGGTGTTGTACAAAATCAACATTCAGAATTTCAGTAAATCTCTTATAGTTTGTTTTTCCTGTTATTTGGATGAGTCCACGACCTCTATATTTATAACCATCACCAGGCTTATCATTCCCAAGTAATTTTGCTTTAGGGGGATTGTATTGTATGTCGTAGTCATTAAAATATTCTTTTGAACCTACTTCTGGTAGATGGCTAAATAACATCACAGGATTTGTGTAATGGTAAGCTTCAATAAAAGCTGTTGAGAAGATATAAGATATTTCGTATAAATTAGGCTTGTGTCCGTAGCGTCCATTTTTAAAGTAGCTATTCATTATTTTACACACTTCCACTAAATTACTTTCACTAGCTTTATTAAACATATTTGCAACAGCTTTTTTGTTTTCACCCGTAATTAATTGAGTGATTCCTGACTTGAATCTCTCTACAAAATTTTCTACAACTATTAATTCGTCAATATCTTTAATTTTAACTTCCTTTATATTTTTTTTGCCTTTAGATTTATCGACAATATATCCATCTTCTTTTAAATTATTTATAAAGGCAGTAATTTGAGCGCCTGTAAGTGTCTCACCCATTGAACTAGGATATTTGGAAAGTTCAAGATTAGATAGATCGGTGTTACGAGAACTCATTATGTGCTCTCCCCATTGTTTATATTTAATAAATGAATTTTAATTTCTTGCTCAATTGAAGTGCGCATAATTTCAGTATAACCCTTAAAGTCAGTTATACCTTCAAACACTTCGCCAGTTACTTCAGCTTTTGCAATATAATCAGTAAAGCTATAAGGAATGTCATCATCATCGGTGAATCTAAATTGAGCAGTATGGTTATTTAGTCTCAAATGAACCTTAATCTCATCAGGATCAGAGCTATAGAAAGTCTCAGTGTTTCCTTCAATATCGGTAACACCCTCAAACGTCTCTTTCGTATTCTCATTGATAGCAATATATGGCGTATTGGCATAAGCAATATCATCATCGTCAGCGAACTTAAATTGTGCTTTATACATTGCGCCAGCCACTAAACTAGGCAACCCTGTCAAACCCTGTCCATCCATCCCGCCGCCATCACGACTATGCTTACCAGCCTTCTCCGTAAACTGCATCGCCGCAATCGTAATATCACCGCCATCTAAAGTGATACTCGCACCGCCCGCCGTTAGCGTAATCTTATTCGTCGCCACCACCTCAACTTCTTTAGTCGAGGATGACATATTCACATCTTGCTTCGCCGTCGCCTCAAGCTTCCCTGTATGCGCAGATAGCATAATATTGTCCTTGCCATTGGTCATACTGAACTGACCATCAGCAACCATCGTCAAAGACTCGCTACTGACCTGATGATGCCCATCGCCGCTACTCACCATCATATCTTGCTGAGTGGTCGTTATCATCTCACCCATAGATCGCTGAATCAGCGTATCGTCACTGACATAGCTCGTATCAGCAGCGCTATCGATCAGCGTATAGGGCGCTGTTTGATGGGTTTTGGTTTGCTGTTCCTCTGCGATGTTTTCTAACTGCGTTTTAATCGCTTTATGATCATTGACCTGACGTCCTAGTCCCGTTGCCAATTGCGTTAAGCGCTCAGCCAGATGCTGACCACCGAGTGCCGTTTGAGTGAGAGTCGGGGTGTGCTGTTGATAGTTGTGTTGCTCAGATTGCGCATGGGTTTGCGGCTGGGTAGAGAATACTAAAGCTTCGCCCGACTTGATATTGATTTGAGCACTGGTATTGGCATTGATACCTTGACGCTTACTACTGGCATCATCACTTTCAGCATTAATGATACCCATTTTTAGACTAGCAGCCACTTGACCGTCATCGACGTTTAGCTGCGAGTACGCTTGCTCATCTCTATGATCGGTAATCCATTCTGATAGGCCATTGCCCGTGTTGCGATAGCCGCTCTCAACCGCTTGTTCATTGTCCGTGGCGAATAGGCTAGGGCGCGTGCTGGATAATAAGCTACCCGTATTGATTAAGTGCTCACCATCACTGATAGACTGCATCAGGGTTTGGTCGTCAGTTCTATGAGTGAAGTGACTGCCATAGTTGGCCCCTGCTTGGGCTTCTAATCGATTGATAGGTTGGGCAGGGCTATCAAGCAGATAGCTTTTGGTCGGGGTCATATGATTGCGACTGTCGGTATCGCTTTGAGCATCTGTGATACCAGTCATTGGCGGTAGCACGCGTTTGCTATATAAGCTACCCACCCATGGCGTGTCTGCGGTAATCAGACGCAGCTGGGTTAAGTGAATGCCTGCCTCTAGAGTGGAGGCATGACGTTCATGATGGCGACGACTGATGGTTAGACCTGTCACGTGTGCCAGACTGTTGCGTGCCAAGTGTACGATATGGGTCGCACGATAGTGCTGATTGAGATGGTTGTGATCGACTAGTATAAAGGTATCGGCAACATTCAAATCGGTGGCATGGGCGAGTGCATGATAAACGCTATAGTGGCTTTGATGACTATTGGCGACGACAGTCGCTTCATCGATGGTCTCGGTATCTGTCACTGGGGCAAACGCAGCAGGAGTGTCTAGCGTGAGTGTTTGGCTACCTGCTTGATTGTCCTCGTCAGCACTATTATTTCTATCAGTGTTGGTGTTTGTAGCAACATCAGCAGACTGAGTGGGGTGTGCGACACTGGCACTATTAAAGCGCTGCACCGTTATAGAGCTTGGCTGAGTAACGATTTGCTCACTCAGTGCCAATACTGGCGCATGTACGCGGTCGTGTAATACTTGCTGATAGCGTAGCGCACCAATGTTTGCGCTGATGCCCTCGCTATCACTTGGACTCGCTGTGGTGATAATGAGCTTCGGCGGTGTATGTTCATCCGTTTGCTCATGACGCAGATAGGCGGTCAGTCCTTGACGTGCAAGCCGCTCACAGATATGTGTCCAGTCACTGATTTGCCACTGGGTCATGCGTGCAGGTGTCCAGCTGGCGTCTTCACTATTGCTATCATCGACGGTCTCTATCTCTAGAGTAGCT
Source organism: Psychrobacter sp. AOP31-B2-9 (assembly GCF_052378005.1). NCBI lineage: Bacteria > Pseudomonadati > Pseudomonadota > Gammaproteobacteria > Moraxellales > Moraxellaceae > Psychrobacter > Psychrobacter sp. AOP31-B2-9. The sequence continues at coordinate 1,089 of NZ_JBQSXG010000098.1, read as the reverse complement.
GTGCGTTCTGCAACCATTGATTGTACCGATAGGTCAGTGTCTATATGACAGCGTGGATGCTGATGCAAGCGATAGGTGAGGGGCTGTGCGAGCAGTCGATAATAACCATAGCTACCATCGTGATCCAATTGATGTATGGCCGTTAGGTATAAATGACGGTAATGTAGACCGCTTGGGGTATCAAAGCTTAAGGTAAGTGTGCTACCGATTAAGTCAGTGAGCGGTGTAAAGGGTGGGTGATGACGCTCATGAATATAGACATGAATTACATAAGTATCGATACCATGCTGCTGATGTTGTTGATTTCCATTGGGGTTTAACTGGGCAATGATATCGTTTTCACAAGACGCTTGCATCAGCTTGTTTTGCCACGCTTGATGAGCACTGATGTCTTGCTGCGCACTGGGATAGAGGGCTTGAGTGCTGCCCTCACTAGCATATAGCCTATCAGGGTGCATGGGTAGCACGGTGTTGGTCAAGCGTAACATAGTTATGTCCCTATTCTTTGCGCAACGGCATTATGTTTTTTTGAGCGCTGGCATCTGTATATCACTATTTTGTATGTTCCAAGATCGTTTTTTTGACTGATACCAAGGCGCTTTAGAGTAGTAAGTAAGGATGCCCGTTTTACTACAGTTCAAGCAACGAGCTCCTTCATAGTTATAACCGTTTAGATATCTTTTTACATTTTTAATTAATGCGTCATCAGCTATTTTAGCTAGTACTTTATTTTTCGTCATTTTAGGGACTAAACTCTACTGCCAACTGTGAATGGTGCTAGTACTAAGTTCATAAAGCAGGGAAGTTTCTTGGATCGTCATGCCATAAGCGATGCTAGAGAGTACTTGTTTGCGAAGGTCTATCGAATATGTCATCGTTTATTTCATTAAATACAGTTGTTAATAAGATATAGTTGGGTTCAAATAATTCCGATACAAGGAAACCGAGTGCAAGCTATACATTAATATGGTCAGCGAGGATGACGATGTAGCAGATTTATATGGGTTTGACTATAGTATTGATTTTACTTAGATTGAGTTATAGTTCTGATTCTAAACCCATATGCTATTTTTTAAGAGAACTATTTAC
>NZ_JBQSXG010000097.1:0-11926 GCF_052378005.1 Psychrobacter sp. AOP31-B2-9 | reverse complement strand
TATACAATACATTGAAGCTAAGACACCAAAATAAAAAGCCCTTAACATCATGACTGACGTTAAGGGCTTTTATCATTTTATCAATCGCTCATAAGGATAATACGATCTGCTTCAACATCTTTATTCTTGCCATTGCTCAAGCGTAAACTTAGTATCTAAATGCGTCTCTAATGCAGGTAGGTTAAAAGCATCGTCTTCACTAACAAAGCTGATGCTGATGCCTGTCTGCCCAGCACGCCCTGTACGACCAATACGGTGTACGTAATCATCTGGCTGATCTGGTAAGGTGTAATTCACCACATGACTGATATCATCGACATGGATACCACGCCCTGCTACATCTGTCGCGACTAAAATACAAGCGTGACCATCCTTAAAACGCTGTAAGTATTTTTCACGTTTTTGTTGGATAACATCACCTGACAGCATCACAACTTTATGGGCTTGACGCAGCTTATGATAAAGGCGTTTTACTTGGTCTTTACGATTGGCAAATACAATGACTTTATCCATCGCAGGATCACTAATAATACGCTGCAATGCTTCTAACTTTTGATTTTCTGTCAATAAGTAAAAATGCTGATCGACCAATTCACTGGTCTTATGCTCAGGTTCAATTTCCACAAATTGTGGCTCATGCAACCAACGATAAGCCAAGTTCATCACATCTTGATTAAAAGTGGCAGAAAACAATAAGCTTTGGCGGTCTGTATTGGCTGGCATACGGCCGACTAAACGCTTAATGTCAGGAATAAAACCCATATCAAGCATTCTATCCGCTTCATCCAACACCAATACTTCGACACGATCCAGATAAACCATGCCTTTATTGGCAAGATCAATCAATCGACCAGGCGTTGCAACCAATATATCGACATATTGACGCTCAAGCTCATACTGTTGTGTCTCATAATTGGTACCACCCATGATACAGACACTGTGTAAAGAGGTATATTTGGTCAGAGCAATACAGTCATCAAATATTTGCTGAGCCAGCTCACGAGTTGGCGCCATGATTACCGCACGTGGTTCACCTAAATAACGCTCCTCACCATTAGTGAAAGGACGTTTGAGTAAAGCTTCCATAATGGTCAATAAAAACGTTGCTGTCTTGCCAGTACCTGTTTGTGCCTGTCCAATAGCATCTTGATTGGCCAACGTATGTGGTAGTATTTGTGCCTGAATAGGCGTTAGTTCAGTAAAGCCCAAATCACTTACCGCACGTAAGGTTGATGTTGAAAGTGGCAAATCAGTAAATGTTGTGAAATTGCTCAAAAAAATATCCTTTTTAATTAATCGCTTGTTCATTATTAATCATGAATAAGCTCGTAACAACTTTGGTCAAACTAGGCACTCTTAGCCCATTTAGATAACTAGCAATTGACTTGAAAACACACCCTAGGCATCGTGTAGACATAAAAAAAGCCAAGCCCAGTGTCTGATCCTACCAATGATGCTGATATTAACGCAACATGGATAAAATAAAACGGGCTTGACTCAGTAGTATATCAGTAGTTTGTACAGACATTATAGCTAAACCATTATAATGCCTGAATAGATTACTCTGCTACTTTTCTGACTTCTTCAGCTTGAAGACCTTTTTCGCCCTCTACTACACTGAACTCAACCTTTTCGCCATCTGTTAAAGAGCGATAGCCATCACCTTGAATCGCGCGAAAATGGACAAAAATATCTTCTCCGCTATCACGTTGAATGAAACCAAAACCTTTCGAGTCATTAAACCACTTAACGGTACCTTGCTCACGAGCTGACATAATATTACTTCCTAAAAAAGTCTGCTTAGCCCCAAATTCCTTTGCAAAACTGCATACAATCGGGATCTAAGATCATGAAATCAAAAAAATGAGAGTCTTACTCTAATGCGTGTCTGCATTTACAAAATAGTGATAAAAATGAGAGAAACTGCAACCAAACAAGCAAAGTAGTACAAATATATCAGTCAGCTACTTGATGCTGTTTAGCGAAGCTTCATCTACTTTTAATCCATGTAATGTTTGATATTCAGATTAATGACACGCCATAATCACTATTACCTAAACATTACACCTACCTTATAAACCTATCATAATAACAGCAACAAATTTGTAATATTTATTGCATAAAAAATATCATAGCACGGGTTTTTAGCAACATAAAGACTTTTAACATGCTTTTTAATGCTTAGGTGAGTTTTTCATGTAATTTTTTATAACCTTCATCAGCAAGCTGTTATCATAAAGAAATAAGCAGCACTACCATGAAATGATAAAATTTGCTTTTCTAAGCGTCAGATACCTTACAATAGACTACTAATCTAAGACAACAGCTACAGAGACCATTATGACCACGCCTTCTCAATTTGCCGCAGCTGCGACACCTTCTAGCCAAAAAAGTATCCAAACACGCACGCATAAACTGTTACTGGTTAATGGAGTCAATCTAAATTTATTAGGTAAACGCGAGCCTGAAATTTATGGTCATACCACACTGGCAGATATTGAGAAACGCTTAACAACACGAGCCGCTCAGTACAATATTGAGTTAATATGTGTACAATCAAACCACGAAGGCCAAATAGTTGATAGTATTCAACATTATGGGCTATTGGCAGATACAGCAGCACAGGTAGATGCTATTATCATAAACCCTGCCGCATTTACGCATACTTCAGTTGCCATACGTGATGCACTATTAGCCACACAAAAGCCCTTTATAGAAGTACATTTATCCAATGTTCATGCACGTGAACCTTTTCGCCATCACTCTTATTTAAGCGATATTGCAGTTGGAGTTATTTGTGGCTTGGGACAGATGGGCTATCAAATGGCATTGGATTATTGGCTAGACAACCTCTACTCTATAAATATTGCTGACTGAAGTTTAGGGTTTATTAAACATTCAAACATTAAGGTGACTGATCGCTATAACTGCACCAGACTAGGCGAAAATTGATGATAACGTCGAAACCTCAGCTAGGTTTTCAACAATGTTTGGGATAATGTTAGCATCAGCCTTTCAAGGCAGTACATTAGAACGCAGCCTAATTGAGCAGTAACGATCAAAAAATAGAATTACGACTGAATAAACAACCCACTACATGGTGATATGAATGGCAAAATCGTCTGGAAAGCGCTTTATGAAACTCGCTGGCATGACTGCAAGTATTGCCGGTAAAGCAGCTAAAAACTCATTTAAGCACCTCTCAAGTGACGAAGAAAAACGTTTACAAGCACGATCAGAGCTAATGCAAGAGGTAGGCATCCAGATAGCCGAAACACTTGGTGAAATGAAGGGTGCGGTGATGAAAGTGGGACAAATCGCATCGCAATATAAAGATGTATTTCCACCCGAAGTAGCAACGGCTTTAGAAAAGCTACAAAAAGATGCGCCGCCCATGCCCTATACACAAATACAGGCACAAATAGAACGTGAGCTCAAAGCACCTGTGACCGAACTATTTAGCAAGTTTGAAGAAATGCCGTTTGCTGCAGCATCCATTGGACAAGTACATAAAGCAATGCTGCCGTCTGGTCAAAAGGTCGTCGTAAAGGTTCAGTACCCAGGCGTCGATGAAAATTGTGATAGCGATCTCAAACAAGTACGCATGGCTTTAAAAATTGCTGGCGTACTTAATATGAGTAAGCAGCTACAAGAACAGTTATTTAACGAGATTAACCAAAGTCTGCACGATGAATTAGACTATATAAAAGAAGCCCATAACTTACGAGTATTCGGTGCTTTTCATGCAGAGGATGAAGGTCTTATTATTCCAAAAGTCATCAGCAGCCACTCATCTAAGCGAATTTTAACCTTAACAGAAGAGGCAGGAGAGACACTAAGCGTCGCGTCAACTTGGGACAATGAGATCAAACAACAGATAGCAAAGCGTCTGTTTCATTTTACCGCAGGACAACTGTTTGGCTTATATCGTATGCACTGTGATCCACACCCTGGAAACTTTGCTTTTCGTAAAGATGGCAGCGTTGTGGCTTATGATTTTGGTGGTATTCGCAGCTATAGTGACAACGAAATTCAATTATTTCGTCGTTTTGCCAAGCATGCCATCAAAAGTGATGTCACAGCACTCGAACAGGATTTAATCGCTTTAGACATTCGCCGTGATGACGACAAAGATATTCCTGGTGAGTTTTATAAAAAATGGTTATCTATTGGCTTAAAACCTTTGTCTATCGAGCCTTATCAAAAAGGTCGTTTTGATTTTGGCAGTAGTCAAGTACATCACGAAGCCATTGCACAAATGCGCACCTCTTTAAAGTATTTTGGACAATTCCAACCTTCTGCCACGACCATGATGCTAGATCGTACCGTATCAGGACAATATTGGAACTTGGTCAACTTGGGTGTTGAGATTGACCTATCGCCACTGGTACATGAATACATTGACGTATAAAAATATAAAAGATAGCGCTCTAGATCTAGATAGCTAAATAAACAGCATGAAGAGAACCACTGTCTATAATACTGCCACTATGTGCCCCAAACGTCGTAATTACTAGATATGTAAGGCATGTCCGCATCGATCACAGAAATCTGCGGAGACAGCATGACCGAATTTACCACAATTAGGACAAGTCACAGGACTCAGCTGAGGGCGCATATTTCGTGCTAGCTCAGAGGTAAAAATACCTGTCGGTACCGCAATGATCGAGTAACCTGTAATCATAACCATACTTGCAATCGCCTGACCCAACGGTGTTTTTGGTGACATATCACCATAACCAACCGTTGTCATGGTTACAACCGCCCAATAAATAGACAGTGGAATACTGGTAAAACCATTCTTTGGACCTTCTACTACATAGATAATTGATCCGAATATCGTAACCAAAAGTACCAATGACAAGAAAAATACCGTGATTTTTTGTTGACTGGTTTTGAGCGCTGAAGCCAAAAAACCCGCTTGTTGCATATAAGCTTTAAGCTTAAGTACTCTAAAAATACGTAAAATACGTAAAATACGAATAACCAGTAAGTATTGAACACCCACAAACATTAGACTTAAATAGCTTGGCAGCACAGACAGTAAGTCAACAATCCCAAAAAAGCTAAAAGCATAACGTAAGCGATTGGGTGCTGAAAAAAGCCTTAAAATATACTCCATCGTAAACAAAATAGTGAAAAACCATTCTGCATAAAAGAATATAGTGCCATATTGCAAACGCATGTATAGCACACTGTCAATCATTACCACAGCCACACTGGCCAAAATTGCAATCAATAATACAATGTCAAAAATCTTACCCAAACGAGTATCCGTGCCTTCGATAATGACATGAATACGGTTACGTAAGTGTGTAATGGCTTCGGCAGTTAATTGCTTCATAGAGTCAGTAACTTCATCAGATCATTGTCTTAGTACTCTGCAATGACTTAAATTTAGGTGAATAAGACCAAGTTGGTCAAAATACATAAAACTGGTTTATAATATTGCCCACTAACCACAGTGAAGACAATCTATAAGTTGCCACAGTGTAGCAAAAAAGCACTTCTAACGACATACAAATCATTAACATGTGAGAAGCTGTGTTACTTTGAATAAATAGAATAACTATATTATAAGAACAGCTAATTCAATGTTGAAGATTATTGTTAAATACTTTTTTTAAGCATAGCAATTAATACGTAAAACCTAAGGATGTTATATGGCAGGTCACTCAAAATGGGCAAATATTAAACACCGTAAAGCCCGTCAGGATGCGGTAAGAGGTAAAGTATTTACCAAAATTATTCGTGAAATCGTTTCTGCTGCTAAGCAAGGTGACCCTGATCCGGACAAAAACCCACGCCTACGTGCCGTTATCGAAAAAGCCTTATCGGTTAATATGACTAGAGATACGATTAACCGTGCGGTCGCTCGTGGTACAGGTGGCGGCGACAATGAAAATATGGAAGAAGTTAGCTACGAAGGCTATGGTGTTGGTGGTGTGGCTGTACTGGTAGAAACCTTAACTGATAACCTCAATCGCACAGTCAGTGAAGTACGTCACGCCTTTACCAAAAATGATGGTAACCTTGGCACGTCAGGCTCAGTGGCCTATCTATTTACCAAACGCGGTGAAATCATCTTTAACGATATAAGCTTAGAAGACGAAGTCATGCTGGTCGCATTAGATGCCGGCGCGCTTGATATCGAAAACGATGGCGAAAGCTTACTTGTCATCACCGAGTGGGAAAGCTTTGGTCAAGTAAAAGATGCGCTTAATGCAGCAGGTCTGGTTTCTGACAACGCAGAAGTCACTATGTCGCCATCAACCACAGCTGAGATAGATAATGTTGATGATGCCGAAAAAGTCATGAAGATGATCGATATGTTAGAAGATGCTGACGATGTTCAGGAAGTCTATACCAACGTTAGCTTTACTGCTGACGTGATGGCCCAACTCGAAGGGTAACGCAAATAGTCTCAAATGTAGCTTATGTTACTGATCTGTGAGGTCTAAATATTAGAAATAACCTTTAACATTAATTATTTAAACTTTAGAGCCAGACAGTTTCTTACTGTCTGGTTTTTTGTTGTCACAAGTATGCCTATAGACATTGTTTTTGTGAAAATTGAGGCATATAATCGCACAAAAACGGTAATAGTTATTATTTGCAACAATGCGAATAATTAAGGACTCTCTATGAGTATTACGATCCTCCCTTCTCAAAACTCCACTACCGATACATCTATTCTTTCTGATAATAAACCTACATCATCTCCTGTGTGTTCATTATTAGACTTAGACAAGCGCCAGCCTGCCATTATTGATGAGATTGTCGCCAATAGCCGGTTTGGTGAGATCGATGGTGCTATTAGTCAACGACTAAAAGATTTAGGATTTTTACCCAATACTTTGGTTCACATTGTAGCCAAAGGCTTATTTGGTAAGCCACCTTATGCCGTGCAGCTCAACACAGGCGCACAATTTAGCTTACGTGCCGATGAACTGATAAAAATACAATGCCGTGCTGTCACATAAAGGCAAATGGTAAAAGGCACTAATTATTGGATGCCCACCAGCTCTATCCAAATGCTTTTCTCATATAGTCGATTCAATTTAAAAGTCATACAAGGCAGCCGAGCGTAGAGGTATATTAAATACTTTAAGCGAGGTTAATGCGGTAACACTTTTATAGTGGAATGACTATGCCAGTCCTTTTAACAGCGATTCATAAGTTATGCCCTCTTCCATACCGATCAATCAAACAACCCACCCCACAAATGCACCTACTACACCTATCACACTGGCATTAGTGGGCGCACCTAACTGTGGTAAAACCGCAACCTTTAATGTACTGACCGGCTCTAAAGCCAAGGTCGCCAATTACTCTGGGGTCACGGTTGACAAACGTAGCGCCTTGCTACTTGGTCACACTGACGTGCATATTTTAGATTTGCCCGGCACTTATAGCTTAAAAACAGCAAGCCTTGACGAAGAAGTCACGCGCAAAGTGTTATTCGGTCAAATGCTAGGTGAATCTATCCCTGATGGCATCATTTTTGTGGCCGATGCCACCAACTTGCGTATGTCATTACGGATGTTACTTGAGCTCAAAAGTTTGGGCTTGCCCATCATCGTGGCACTCAATTTAAGCGATGTGGCACAAAGCCGTGGCTTGGTAGTTGATGAGTCTATATTGTCAGATGAGCTTGGCGTACCTTTTGTGAAAACCGTTGCCATTAAACGTAAAGGCTGCGAGCAGTTATTCACACTGGCTGACGAACTTATTAAACATATTGGTAGCCGCGACAAACCTGTATGTTTTTTTAATAGCAATACCGATACCCACATGCTGTATCAGCAAGCTGATGATATTTTAAGCCGCGCAGTAACTAGAGCACAACAACTACCAAAATGGCATGAGCGACTGGATCAACTGACATTACACCCTGTTATAGGCGTAGTCATTTTATTAGTGATTCTGTTTGTTATATTTCAAGCTGTCTATGCCTGGGCAACACCGATTATGGACAGCATCGAATGGCTGGTGGGTAGTATTGGCATTTTATTGTCACAATGGCTGCCAGACGGCATATTACAGAGCTTAATTGTAGATGGTATTGTTGCGGGCGTGGGCAGCGTATTGGTATTTGTACCACAGATTACCTTGCTATTTTTATTTTTATTAGTCCTTGAATACTCAGGTTATTTACCACGAGCGGCATTTTTGTTAGACAACTTATTAGCAAAAGTAGGACTGTCTGGTCGCTCGTTTATTCCACTGCTATCTGGTTTTGCCTGCGCTGTACCAGCCGTGATGTCAACCCGTACCATTCCTAGCCATAAAGAACGCTTAGTGGCTATTGCTGTGCTACCCATGCTTACCTGTTCCGCTCGCTTACCTATTTATGCACTTATTATTGCAGCGGTGATACCCAGTCAAACCGTGTTGGGCATATTCAACTTGCAAGGAATCACGTTATTTATATTGTATGTTGCCGGTACATTTTCAGCGGCATTGGTATCGTGGTTATTTAAACGTTTTAGTGGTACAAAATCAGAATCGTCTGCATTCCCCTTACTGATGGAGTTACCAACGTATCGCATGCCAAATGTGATGCATATTGCGGGAGAACTTTGGGACAAAGTACGTGCCTTTTTAATGAAAGCAGGTACAGTTATTTTTGCCTTATCAGTCATACTATGGGTGTTGGTGACCTTTCCATCAGCACCCGTAGACGCAACTGGTCCCGCAATTGATTATAGCTTTGCTGGTATGCTTGGTCATGCTATTGAACCTATCTTTGCACCAATTGGATTTACATGGCAGATGTGTATTGCACTGATTCCAGGGCTTGCGGCTAGAGAAGTCGTGGTAGCTGCTTTGGGCACCGTATATGCGGTGGGTGATGTGGGTGATGAACTCATGAACCAAACATTGATTCCTATCATTCACGCTCAATGGGGTTTGGCCACAGCTTTTTCATTTTTGGCATTCTACGTATATGCGCCTATGTGTTTGGCCACGCTTACCGTGATTCGACGTGAAACCAAATCATTAAAGCAAACATTAATGATTACGGGATATCTGTTTGCCTTGGCTTATGCAATGGCATGGATTGTTTACCGAATTGCCGGCAGTATTTTTGGATTTTAAGAAACTCACGAAGGAGTTAAAAATGAATATATGGTTAGAATACCTCATCGTTTTTATTATCGTTGCGATATCTTTTTATTACGTGTGGACAAAAGTTATATTTAAGAAATCAAAAGGATGTTCAGGCTGCAAAAAATGCAAGTAGCCAGAATCCTTAAATGTAAGAGCAATCTACAACACTAGCGCTTATCCCTATATAAAAAATGCCAAACCCCTATCAGGTTTGGCGTTTTTTATGTGTTCGATTATTTATCAACAGACAATATCTATACACTTTAGCAGTCGACACCCTCAAGGGTTAACAAGTATTTCTTTTTGTCCAATCCGCCAGTATAACCGCCAATCTTACCATCACTCGCAATCACACGATGACAAGGAACAATCAGGCTAAATGGGTTTTTACTATTGGCTTGCACAACGGCACGGAATCCTTTTGGGCTATTAACACGTTTTGCGAGTGTCCCGTAGCTGATAGTCTCGCCATGGGGGATTGTTTGCAACCCTCGCCATACTCTTTGCTGAAACTCTGTTCCTAAAGACATATCTAAAGGCAAGTCAAAGTCTTTGCGAGCGCCACTGATATATTCATTGATTTGCTCAATAGCAGTTAGCAAGAGAGCCTGTGTCCTATCAGATATACTTAGGCTATTGCTATCTATGAACTCAAAATCACTATCATCTAGCTTGTAATGCTTTTTAAGCTTAGGTACGGATTTTGAGCTATGCCAAGAATCACCTGCCAGTAGCCAGTTGGCCTCGACCAATTGAGGACTGTCATGCTCACTATAACTGGCACTGGCAATTAAGGTCAATTGATGTGCTCCAAGAGCCGTTGTAGTGACTATCATGACAATTATCCCAATATATATTTATCTGCTAAAAATATCGTTCATTGTACACCGCTACTTCAGACAGTTATTTCAATTTGACTTACTCTTTATCATCAGTCTCGAATAACGCTGCGACAAACTGCTTAGGACTAAAGGCACGCAAATCATCAATCGACTCGCCCACGCCAATGTAACGAATCGGTACATCCGTTGTTTCAGCAACATTAAAAACCACGCCACCTTTGGCCGTGCCGTCTAGCTTGGTGATGGTAATACCAGTCAGTGGTACGACTTTGTTAAATAATTCAACCTGATTAATTGCATTTTGACCTGTGCCAGCATCAAGGACAATCATACCTTCGTGCGGTGCGCTTGGATCAGCTTTACGCATCACACGCACCACTTTTTCAAGTTCTGACATCAGGTGCGTTTTGTTTTGCAAACGTCCTGCAGTATCGGCAATAAGCACATCAATATTTTTTGCCTTAGCAGATTGCATGGCATCAAAAATAACAGAAGCACTGTCTGAGCCATGACCTTGGGCAACCACTGGAATACTATTACGCTCACCCCAAATTTGTAGCTGCTCCGTGGCTGCTGCTCTAAAGGTATCGCCAGCAGCTAACATAACTGACTTGCCTTCACCTTGTAATCGCTTAGCCAATTTACCGATAGTAGTGGTTTTACCTACGCCATTGACACCTACCATCAAAATAACAAATGGTTTTTTGGTACTATCAATCACTAGCGGCGCAACTTTGGGGGTCAAAATATCAACCAGCTCAGTTTGCAAGGCTTTGTATAATGAGTGAGCGTAAATCAAATCACCACGGTCGGTCTGTTCAGTAAGGCTTTTGATAATACGGTTGGTCGCATTGACACCAATATCGGCAACCAATAGCTGATCCTCGACTTCTTCTAACAGTTCATCATCAATCTCTTTACCACCGATCAAGATATTGACCATACCTTCGGCTAAGTTTTTACGTGACTTACTAAGCCCCGTTTTCATACGATTAAACCAACTGCCTTTTTTATCAATTTTTTCTGATTCTGCTTCTAGTTTCGTTGACGTGACACTAGCAACTGAATTATTACTATTAGCTGAACTAACACTCGCACTGTTTCCTAAATTTTCTTGCAGTGGCATAGCTGGAATGTTTGCAATATCTTTATCACTAGTAGCATTAGCAACCGAATCACTGCTTTCAGAATTTTTAGCGGCAACCTCAGCGTTGATTTTTGACTCTGTCATAACAATCGGCGTGCCCAACGCGACATTTTCATTCTCAAATGTGGTCGTTGGTGTAATATCCTCAGCCTCATCAATAATAGGCACCGATTGCGCCGGTAGACTGGGTAAAGTAATGTCATCGTCATCCAAGTCGTCAAGGTCACCATCTAGATTGATGACCACACGGTTACTGTTGTTTGGGTTATTCATAAGCTTGCCCTAAAAGTTATCACTACCAGTTATTTGTTTATTTTAAATGGGTTTATCAGCCGTCGTGTTTTTACCATCAGCATGACAAATAATTTTGCCCTAGTTTAGCATAATTCTAGTGGCGCTCAGCCCTTATCCTCATAGACTATCGTCAAAAACCACTGGTTTAGAAGGTGACATAATCAGTTTAGAAAGTTTTGCTTAAGATTTGGACACAAAAATCTGACCTTGAGCATGCTAAACTTCTCCTACTCTACCAACTCTTACTATAAAATTTACTATATTTGTTTAACCACTACTTATTCAACAATTACCCCTTTAGGAACTACCTATGTCCTCACTATCTAACACTTATAAAAAATACAGTAAAAAAATAACCAGTATCAGTGCAGTTACTCTGCTAACGACAATTGTATTGTCAGCAACAGGCTGTAATACCACACATGATATCAAACCAACTGCCAGTGTCATGGTCGGTGCACACACCTCTTTATAAGCTTTCTCTTGTTATAATTAGGGCGTGTTGAACATTGGCGACAAATTGATGGCA
>NZ_JBQSXG010000096.1:0-11945 GCF_052378005.1 Psychrobacter sp. AOP31-B2-9 | reverse complement strand
TTAAAGCACTGTAGAATAAATAGAATACCCACCTCAATTGTAGCCTTACTGTTGTATCGTACTGAGCAACAGTTTATACACAAACGCTTTCGCGCTATAATATTGGTTTGTACTACTCTTCTCAGATATATAGTCGATAAACTACTAAACCTATACAGCGTTAGCCTCCTTAGATGTACTACTAGTACAGTCTGTAGTCGGCAACCTTGTATCCACTTTAAAGTTCTTTGACTACAAAAGACACGTTACTATTTCTTTATAGGACTATGCCATGTTTGCTATTGCTTCCAGTACTATCACCAGTTGGGGACTGTATGTCTTGTTGCCCATATTCATCGCTTTCTTGTTTTTTATTATGTGGGATATCTCGAAAGAGTCTCAAGCTGGACGCGCTGGTACATTTTGGATTTTCGTCGCGCTTGGCGCAGGCTGTGTAGGCTTTATCATTAAGCTCGTCATGGAAGTCGCTTTCAAAAAATGGTTGATATAGTTAGGGCTTGTCAGCTTCTATGACTTCACTGACATAGCTTGGCATGTCCCATGCACCGCCCAACTGAATCATTCGGCATAGTCCAGTGCCGATAGCCCTTGAGTTAACAAAGCTACTCCCATTCCAAGTCCATTCTTTGAGATAAATGCAATCTCCTAACCCTCGACCTCTGTGTCCACTGATTATCTGACCTTCATCATAACTACCACCCGAGTAAGTTACTAAGCTAGGTTTGCTGGGGATTGCGTCGTCAATGACCCAGAATCCTATGCCTTCATTGTATGCACCGCGCCAACAAACATGACTGGCAAGGGTATATTTAGCGTTTAATGCCGTCAACGTCCAGTCACCATCTCTAGACCATTTCTCATCTGAATTTAGGGCATAGCACTCTTCCTTTAATTCATCGTTAGATTCAGTAATAATCCAATTTTCAATATTTGCTCGCCAGTAATCCATTTTGGTCAAATCAATATTAGGATTTGAATCTTCTGTGGAGTAAACGGGAGCAGCAACTATTTTTGGGATTGGTATTGCAGACTTAGGCGTCATGGACGGCTGATTATTTTTACTGACTAATGCTAGCGGTGTACCCACACGGCCTTGACTTTCATCTAACTTGAGTAACACTGCTGATAGACCGCTGTCGCTGACATGCCAGCGATATGGCCCAGATCGAAATTCTATCTTAGTATTTTGTTTAGCCCGAGCCAGTAATTGCTGAGTTTGACCCGTGCTTAAATCTCCAGATAAGGATGCTGAATCCAGCTCTACCATTCCATATTTTTTATCATTCAGATAAAGTGATACACGCGAACCGTGGCTTGCCAGCCAAGCGTTCGCAGGTGAGGTTTCTACATCATCTACATTCTGTAACTTGAGTTTAGCTTTTACAGCGCTTTCTTTGGGAGTTACAGTGAGTAATATCGTAGCCCCTCCGCTAGCAGTGCCATCTTCGCTATAACCTGCTGCGCGACAGGTCAAAGTATTGTCACAAACCACTTGCCAATTGTCTTTTACAAAGCCTTCACCTTCAAAAGGATCGTCATAAACGTCACTAGCATGGACGGCGGTCATTGCTAAAAATATGGTAGCAGCGCTAAACATTGTCTTCGTAAGCTTGTCTTGACTAATAAGCAGGGTATTTTTCATAATAAGCTCACTTTTGAATCATTGTCTTGTCTGGTAATACAGAAGTTGGTTGATATAGTTAGTGCTTATCAGCTTCTATGACTTCACTGACATAGCTTGGTAAATCCCAAGCACCACCAGCAAAACCGCGACACATTCCTGAGCTAGAATCTTCTGATTTGGCAAAGGTTTCACCATTCCAAACCCATACTTGTTTATTCCAACAGTCACCTAAACCTCGGTCTTTATGCACAGCCCAAATCTCACCATCATGATAACCATTGCCTGCAGTGGTAATTAGCGGAGGGTTACGAGGGTTTTCATGGTCTATTAGCCAATATCCGCCAGCTGCATTATAAGCACCCATCCAACAACCATGACTCGCCAAAGTATGATCATCATCTACTGGTATAAAATCCCAACCAAGCATACTAGAACCATATTCAGCCATCCGTTGATATGCCTCAGTTTTCGGGTTGACCAGTTCACAGTCTCCCATTTTCTCTTCCGAACCTACTAAAAGAGGGTCATTAATATTTACCCATTTATCAATATTATTTTCAAAATATGACAGCCTTGCAGCACTCAGCTGTTTATTGTCTTCATCTGAATAAGCAAATGCTTTGTTGATCACAGGTATGGGTTTAGCAGATTTTGGCGTTTGCTTGCTAGCATGGTTTTTACTCACCAATGCTATTGGCGTGCCTACTCTGCCTTGCACATCATCAAGTTTGAGCAACACGGCTCCCATACCTTTGTCACTGACAGTCCAGCGATGACTACCTACTCTTACCTCTATTGTTGTATTCAGGCGAGCGTGACGAAGCAATTGCTTAGTTTGATTTTCATCTAACATATACCTAGAATCATCATCACTTCTACTATTGATAACGCCGTAATTTTTGTCATTTAGCCATAACTCGGTATGGCTAGATTCATTGCCAATACTAACATCTAAGCTATCATCAGATGATGACTGGTAAAACTCATCATCTGAATGGATAAAGTCTACATATACTTTTGGCAACGCTTTTTTTGGCTCTGCAACCATTAATATCGAGACTGGACCGCTACCAGCACCTTCCTCGCTATAACCCGCAGCACGGCAAGTCAAGGTGTTATCACAAACCATTTGCCAATCATCTTTAACAAACCCCCAGCCTTCAAATGGATCGCCATAAGCGTCTGACGCCACAGCGGGTAGCGACAATAAACTGATCGTCATCAAAGCCATTATTTTTTTCACAGTCATGCTTCCTTGTTTTAGTGGCTAGTTATATTGATTAATGATGTCTCTACTTCCCTGAAAAACTATCTTTTGGCAATCAGTGTCGCACGCATCGGGGCGGGATAGCCTTCCATAGTTTTAGTCGAGTCATTAGGATCCAAGAAATCTGCTAGCGAGTGATAGGTCATCCATTCTGTTTTGCGCTGCTCATCCGTCGAAGTCACTGCTACATCGACGCAGCGTACGTCTGAGAATCCAACTTTTTCTAGCCAGCCAGTTAATGCTGCGACTGATGGCAAGAAATACACGTTATTCATCTGTGCATAACGGTCATGTGGCACCAGTACGGTATTGGCATCACCTTCAATCACCAAGGTTTCTAGTACCAACTCACCACCTTTGACCAACTGACCTCGGAGCTGCTGTAGATGCTCAAACGGTGACTGACGATGATAAAGTACGCCCATGCTAAACACAGTATCAAACAACTGGCTATGCACTGGCAAGGCTTCTAGCGGTACTGGAATGTAATGCGTACGGTAACGACCTGTACCATTAGAATAAGTATAAGCATCTGCTGTACCAACGAAATGACGAATCGCCATAAACTGATGATAAAACAAGCAAGAAGGATCAACGATAATGACCGTATCCGCCCCTGCTCCTGCCATACGCCAGCCGTGATAACCAGAGCCACCGCCCACATCTAACACACGACGGCCTTCTAACCCACTCAAATGCGGCGCAACTCGCTGCCACTTCCAATCACTGTGCCACTCGGTATCTATCTTAATACCTGACTCATCATCGCCAATTTGACTACCGATCTGACCACCAATTTGAAAAGGCCCTTTGCGCCATGGCATTAACTGCTTGAGCAGTGCCATTGTTTGTTTACGCTCAGACTCACTTAGATTTGCCTCAATCGTCAATATGTCGCTGTTTAGATCGACATTATTGACGGTTAATGTAGGTAAACGAGCAACTGATGCTTGATAGGCAGGCGCATGCGCGTAGTTGGCTTTGTCTTTGATAGCATTTAGCCATGTTGGTAATTGCTTCAGCCACTCATAAGCGATTGGCTGCTGCTGCGCCAGCTCTAGCAAGGTTAAATATAGTTCGCGTTCGGCGTTGATGATAGTGTCGTTGAGCATAAAAGCAGGTTACCGTATTGGTTGAGAAATAACTGTGTAAAAAGTAAGGATTATTTAAAAGCCACCACAGACACAAAGTTCAAAAACTGAAACCACGTCAGATGACGCTTAAAACCAACATCGCTCAACCTTGCATGATGCTCGTCTAAGGTATCAGTGATAAGGACGTTCTCTAGTGCATTACGCTTACCGCTGATTTCCATCTCCGTATAGCCGTTGGCGCGTTTAAAGTCGTAATAACGCTCCACCAACCACGCATCGTACTGCTCATCAAATGCGTGAGTTTTTTCAGTTAGCACTAATATGCCGCCTTCGCTCAGTGCCGCATAAATCTTCTCTAATACCGCCACTCTATCAGCCGCTGGTAAAAACTGTAGCGTTAAGTTTAAAATCACCATGTCGCAGGGTTTGAGCTCCACATCGCGAATGTCTGCCGTGATCACTTCGATATCATGTTCAGGATAATTCTCACTAAGTAACGTGGTCGCCTCTGTCGTCATCGCTGGTGAGATATCAATCGCTTTAATCTGCAAATCTTGTGGCTCAAACTCGCCTGCCAATGTCATGCTCGCAGCACCCAGTGAGCAACCCAAATCATAGATACGGCTAACGCGCTGACCGCTATCGCTCTGCTGACGATACTTACAATGACGACGGGCAAAGATAGGGAGCATCGCGAGCACTTGACCATAACCGGGCACGCTACGACGTATCATATCGGGGAAACAAGCCACCACCTGCTCATCAAATGAAAAGCGCGCCGCTTTATCCAGCGGTGTGGTAAATAGGGTGTCATGTTTGATAGTAGGCTTGGATTGGCTCATGGTGCGACTCATTTTTAGATAATAGAACTTAAATTAGGAAATATTTGGCGATTTTGCTCGTCATTATTAAGCGATAACAAAGCAACGTATAGGTCATTCAATTTAACAAAGGTACAAGGCAACCGAGTGCAGATGTATCGGCAATACTTCAAGCGAGGTTAACGCTGTCACTTGTTTATAGTGAATGTTCTATAGCAAAAACCCATTATAACATTACTGTTTGTTACTTATCGCGTTTGGCTCGCCTGCTAAGCTGATTAAGTAGTGCTAAAGGTAGTGAGGCGTTTAAAAGAAGTATTGAAAAATGAAAACATCACAACCAAATACAGCACTTAACTCATATTTATAATAATAGGAAAAATTATGCAAACGATCGTATTAGGCGGTGGCTGCTTTTGGTGCACCGAGTCGGTATTTTTATCGGTAAAAGGCGTGCAATCTGTCGTATCAGGCTATATGGGCGGCGATGCTGTTTCTGCCAACTATGACGCTGTCTGTAGTGGGTCGACTGGTCATGTCGAAGTCATCAAAGTCGAGTTTGATGAGTCTATCGTCCCATTAGAGGTAATACTCGATGCCTTCTTTGCCACCCATGATCCCACCACGATGGATCGCCAAGGCAATGACGTTGGTAGCCAATATCGCAGTGTGGTGTTTTATACCGAAGACAGTCAAAAACCGACCGTTGACCGCACTATCAATAAACTACGCGATATGGGTGTTAATGTCGTCACAGAAGTACATCCTGCCGTTGAGTTTTATCAAGCAGAAGAAGTACATCAAGACTTCTTTAACAGAAACCCAGGACAGGCTTACTGTAACTTTGCAATACCACCAAAGCTCGCCAAACTGCGTAAAGAGTTTAGCCAATATATGGTGAGTTAAACACTGAAAGTCGTCCTATCTACTTTAAAAGCCAAGGGTTTGTACGCTTGGCTTTTTTATTGCATTTAGCGGTATGATAGTGCTGATATATTGACACTACAGAGAATATTATATGAATTCTGAATTTTGGCAAACTCGCTGGCAAGAAGGTCGTATTGGCTTCAATCAAACTCACTTCAATTCATTGCTAATGAAATACTTTTTAGCTTTAAAACCACCTGTTGGCAGTCGGATTTTAGTACCTTTATGTGGCAAATCGATCGATATGGTTTGGCTAGCTGGACAAGGCTATGACGTTATTGGTATTGAATTGATAGAAACAGCCGTACAAGCATTCTTTGCCGAGCAAAATATACAACCTACTGTCCATCAGCATGCAGACAATCCAACAATCAAATACTATCAAGGCCAGTTGTCGGGGCAAACCATCACTTTATGGGTCGCTGATATTTTTGGCCTGACAGCGGAGGATATTGGTAGTGTTAATGCTGTCTATGATAAAGCCGCATTGATTGCCCTACCAGCTGATATGCGCGTACAGTATAGCGAGCAGATACGTAAAATTAGCGGCAAAGCTTCACAATTATTAATCACGCTTAATTATGACCAAAGTAAAAAAAATGGACCTCCTTTTTCTATCAATGGCGAGCAATTACAGCAATATTATGGCGATCACTATCAAATTACCGAACTCACTAGCGAATCGGCTTCTATAGGCTCCGCCTCTGACTTAACCGCGACAGAGCATGTATGGTTGTTAAACGATAAATAGAATATACTTCGCGACTACCAAAGCATAAATGAGCGTCCTGATGAAAATTTTAGTCAGCATGATAAGCTTAATCGCGTTTTTGCTGGTTGCACTACCAGCACCACTTTATAAATTCGGTATTGTAGAGTTAGGCACTGCCTTTACAAGCTTTAAATTTGGTCTGGTCGTTGGTATTGCGGCACTCGTACTATAGTCAAATCCATATAAATCCGCTACATCGTCACCCTCGCTGACCATACTAATGTATAGCTTGCACTCGGTTTCCTTGTATCGAAATTATTTGAACTCAACTATATTGGCGATTCAAGTTGTATTTAAACGTAAAACAGTCAGCCTTGCTAGTGCAGCAATAGCTGTTATATTTTTTGCAATTGCTATCGCTCTACCACTCGGTATGATGAATAGCGCCAAAAGCGTACCGCCAATTCATGACATTTCAACCGATCTGGTGAATCCACCTGAGTTTATCGCGATTGCGCCATTACGTGCAGATGCACCAAATCCAGTTGAATATGCTGGCGTAGAAACTGCTGAACAACAGCGCACTGCCTATCCTGACTTGCAAACGTTGACCTACTCTCAATCACAGCCTGAATTGGTTGAAGCATCCAAACAAGCCATTGAAAACTTAGGTTGGGAGCTTGTCAATACTGATGCTGACAAAGGCATCATTGAAGCCACAGATACCACCACTTGGTTTGGTTTCAAAGATGATGTGGTACTTCGTGTAACCGATAATGGTGGCGAACGATTGGTCGATATCCGTAGTAAATCACGTATCGGTAAGAGCGATATGGGTAAAAATGCAGCGCGTATTCATAGCTTGATAGACGAGTTGGATGGAGTTTTGGGAAAGTAGTTGGGTTAATCTATTATTAGCTAATTAAGTATTTACATTATTTGCTTTCAATTTTTGACTATTCCAAGTTTCTAAGACAAATAAAGCCAAGCTATGAGCAGAATTTACAGCTAGCCTAGCATGTCGCGGTTCTGGTTTATACATTTGTCTTCCTTGTCCATGCGCTGAACTTCCGTGTGTTCTAAGTGCAGATATTCCATCAACAATTGAATGCATACCTGACAGTACTTTTTTCAAATCGTCATCTTGTAATTTACTAGGATCAAAATTTAAGTCTTTACTAACTGCTTTCCACAGGAACCTTAGAGTCTGCTTATTTGGCAAAGATAATTGCTCATCCTCAATATAAACTTTACAAATAGATTCTAGTATATTACAAGCAGCAGATATTGCTTCTAGTGGATCGCTATCTACGTTTTTCAAAGCTCTTTCGAATTCTAAATTGATAGCTGAGACATCTTTCTCTAAGATTAAGTCTTTCAAACTCTGACTAGACACTGTACCTCCTGTAGAGATAGATCCGCCTTGAACATAGCTTAAGTTATATCTAGCTAAAAGCTTAAGCAGCTTTTCTTTAAAATCACGATTTATCTCTAAGCGTTGCCTAGCGAAATTATCGTAAGATAGAACTTCATCTTCTTCTGGTAGCTCTATATATTTTTCCAATAATTTCCCTAAAACTATCAAAGGTTGAACTGATTCTTTATTTACTCGCATCAACCATTCCTGAACTTTTGCAGGCTTACTCACATTAGGTGGTTCGCCGGGAGCATCTGCATAGAAAAACAAACTATCTAGAGTCGCATGACTCTCTATTTCAGGCAAATTATCAGATAAAACTGAGATTATAGGCCGTGGTATTTCTTTTCTCATAAACGTCCTTTCAATAATAATTATTAGTTCATCTTGCTACATAATAGTTGTATTGTATGATGTAGCAAGATAAATAGTCCAAGTAGTTGAGCTAAACAAATAATATTAATTCAAGCATAATTTTTAATCAAAGCCTATCCGAACCTCACACCTATATCAAACTAACGTAATTATTTATAGCATTAGAACTGCGATAGCTTTTCTTTGCTGTTTAGATTGGTTACTCTAGGTGCATACTGCTTTTACCTACTTTATTTTACTTCTTAATGACTGTTTCGATGTTTATAGGATATCTCCATGCGTTTGACTTCACTTTCTAATTTATCGCTACTTAGCTTAGCTGTTGGGCTTAGCTTTGCGAACACCGCCCAAGCTGCCCGACCAGAAGCACCAAATTTATCTAATGCTGAATTCCAACAATGTCTAGATGGACTAAAAAACTCTAGTAAATTCCGTGGCGTGGATAGTTTCACTTTTAACAACTACCGTCCTGCTCAGCCTGATCCCAGCGTGATTCAGTCTCTTAACTATCAGCCAGAGTTTCAAAAAGACGTTTGGGATTACCTCTCAGCGTTAGTGGACAAAGAACGCGTCGAAGACGGTATCCGCGCTAAACGCCAGTGGAGCGACACACTGCGCCAAATCGAATCGCGTTATGGTGTAAAAGCAGAGCACGTACTCGGTGTCTGGGGCGTTGAGTCGAACTTTGGTCAAACCTTAGGTAAAAAGCCATTGTTTGAGTCTTTAGCGACCCTCTCATGCTTTGATCGTCGCCAAAGCTACTTCCGCGGTGAGTTTGCCAATGCCCTTAAGATTGTCCAGCGCGGTGATATCGCGCCAAGTGATATGACAGGATCATGGGCAGGTGCCTTTGGACAAACGCAGTTTATGCCAAGTACTTTTTTAGACTTGGCTGTTGATTTTGATGGAGATGGTCGTCGCGATCTGGTCAATAGTGTACCTGACGCATTAGCCTCTACAGCTAACTTTTTGAAAAATCGCGGTTATCGCTCAGGTGAGCCATGGGGTTATGAAGTCAAGCTACCTGATGGCTACTGGGCAGCCTCAAGCCGTAAAAATAAAAAAACGATAAGCCATTGGCGTAACCAAGGCATCAAACTCGCAAATGGCGGTGCTTTACCATCTGATTTAAGCAGCGCAGGTCTATTGCTGCCTGCTGGTATTGAAGGTCCTGCATTTTTAGTCGGTAAAAACTTCGACACGTTTTATTCGTACAACGCATCAGAAAACTATGCATTGGCAATCGCTCATCTATCAGACCTAGTCACCCGCGAAGACAGCAGCAAAACCGACTTTGCCACGGCATGGCCAACCGATGATCCAGGTATCAGCCGCCAGCAAGCAAAAGACATTCAACAAGCCTTATTAAATGCTGGTTACGATATTGGTGGTGTCGATGGAATCATTGGTGACAATACTCGTACCGCTATTCAGCAATATCAATCTAGTAAAGGCATATTCCCAGCCGATGGCCGCGCAGGACAGAAATTCTATCGCGCAATCGTGGGCAATACCGCACCTACTCGCTCACAATATGGCAATCAATACAACCAGCCTGCAACTAGCCAACCGTTAAACCCTGCCTCTACCGACCGTATGGGACAGCTGATCCAAAAGCAAACGACCACGTCAAGCAATACTTATTCGGCACAGCCAGCTACTCAATCGTCGACATCTAGCAAAACCCGTTATCGCCGCGTTACTAGTGCCGATGGTACTATTCAGCTCATCCGTGTTGATGAAGGCTTATAATAACAAGCAAGCTTAGTAATATTGCAAGGCGAATAACAGTAACTTAAATCAGAAAAAAAGGCCGCGTTATGATTAACGCGGCCTTTTGTATATATATAATTTATAGCATCATTTAAACGATTGGCGGAGGTGTGGGCTTACCATTATCACCATCCCAGTTTTCACGGGCCTTATCATCTAGATCAGCAGCTGTTTTGGATTCCCACTTACCATTCTCTTTCCAAGTGGCATCACCCCAGTCATCGCCTTCTGCTTTACTATCCAAATCTTTATAAGCTTGGCTTGGGTCAATACCTCGGCGTTTCATATCCGCTACTTGCTCTTCTAATGTATGAAACTGGTCGGCATCATGCATCGTTTTTTCTAAGCCATCCAACTCTTTTTTTAATTCATCACTTTTAGAATTACTCATTGCGTGCTCCTTAACTGATCAATATTGATGTATGCGCTATACAATTGTAGTTTTAATATTAGCATCTAACCAATCTTATTATCACCAGTCCTGGATAAATTCACAACCATTGACTCGTATTCTTTGTATTACAAAACGTATTTATAGGTACAAACACTTTAACTACTACAATTTGACATTCGAGTCATCCAATAAGTTTTTTGCATAACTCGTCAACTTCCACAGCTCTTGTGAGACTCGAGTACCATAAGTGGTAAGTCCTATCCAATTTGCACTAACCAGCTGACGCTGCAACTTATTTAAATCGTCTTGAGATATTTGACAACGCGAAACAGCGTGGACATTGGGCATATCTCGCTTAACATCGTCTTCTGCTTTTGATGTTATCAAACGATTAATAGCATTTTGTAGACCATAGCTAGAAAACGTTTCTGAAATCTTCCCTAATGTAATCAATACCTCTTGCCACGTTAATGCCATCGGTCTATTAATATCTGTTAAATTGCCACCTTCGTAAGCTTGCGCACTATACTGAATATCAAAAAAATCTGTCAGTACAATCACTGGGCTAAGACCATCAGTGACAAGTCCATCGTTTACAAAAGTCTCTTTTTTTACAGGCTTATTGGTAGACAAAAGATCCGAAAACCGCTCAACGACTTCTTGCCTAGTAACAGTCAGAACCTTCTCTTTATCCCGAACCCAGCCACCAGTCACCTCATCGTTGGTTAGGATATGCTCATAAGTTGCTTCGAGTAGTTTTTCGATATCATCTTCTGTATCATAATAAGATATTTGATTATCTTGCCTAATCACCGATTTAATAAACTCTTGTAACTGACGGCTAATAGTTGCATCTTGCTGATGGTTTTTGATCAAAACTAGCAAAGGTTTGATTTTTGCCTTCGCACTTAGATAGCTTAAATGCATTTGACTAACGCCCGTTCTTTGCACCGAGCCGTAACTATCTCCGATGATCATTAATGCGTAATCGCAGTCATCAATACACTGTCGACCATATAACGAAGCCTTTGGCAACTGGCTCGATACGTCATAGGTCAAGAACGCAAATGGCTGAAAAAATATCGCTAAGCTGTCCAAGAGCAACAATTGATCGTTGTCAGCGCATATGATATGAATATGGTAGCGACGGTTTGGCACAATTACCTCTAAAATCAGGTCATGACATAAAAGAATGTAGGATCTATCGACTATTAAAATATTAGAGCTGCTGATTGCTAAAACTCTGCCGAACTATGTAAAAGCTGATGGTAATGTCGAGACCTTAGCCATATTTTCAACAGCGTTTGGGGAAATCTAACATCAGCCTTTCGGGGTGATACTATTCTCTACTAATACATAGCAAAATTCTTTAACCCAGAATGACTAGGTATCAAAAACCTCACTGCATATTGTCTAAAAAATAGTTGCTGTTAGCACCACATGTGAATAGTCAACAGACCCTAATATAAAAAATACAAATATATTATTTTGCACAGCCTAGCACAATCTCATAAGGCTGGGCTTAATTTATTTTAATCATA
>NZ_JBQSXG010000095.1:0-11945 GCF_052378005.1 Psychrobacter sp. AOP31-B2-9 | reverse complement strand
TGGTTGCAATCTCACTTTGGTCGGTGGATAAAAACTTTGATGCTAGCGCATCTAGGTCTTTTTTTCACCTTGCATTTGGTATTGCACTTCATGTGTTAATCTAAGCAATTAAAAAAGGTTATATAGGTGAGGCTTTAAATACACTAAAAACAACTGCTGATAAGTTTCCAAAATATATATATGTTCTACGTCTTATCATAAACGGACAATATTACTTTGTGTTTGATAGTCAACCATTGAGCATTCTTGATAAATCAGGAGTAGCAGGAATTATAATGAAGGTTGATAGTTCATTTAATCCTAATTCTTCAATTAAGGAACTGTTCAATAACGAAGGTAAATTTCACAATATGGACCAGGATCATATAAAAACTTTTAACCATATGACCAAGGCTAAAATATCTAACTGGTTAAGGACTGCTTTAACTAAGTTTCCAAAAAAGAAAATTGAATTTTAAATATAAATATGAGAGAAAAATTGACAGTCATTATTTCTACTAAGCCCTTAAAATTTAACTTCTTTGGTAGGTTTTTTGGAAACAGTACCATTAATCTATAGTCAGTCTACAATAAAAGAGATACAGTCCATATTATGAAACAGTTTAAGTAGATTATTTTCCATCCATCCTTGTCGTAGAAACTTAGTGAACCGCCCCGACTTTATCGGAGAGTGATTTACTTGATTCAGGCAGCAACACCTGACAGGATTAAACTATCATAATACCGCTTTTCAAATTCAAAAGGTGACACATAACCAATCGTACTATGCAATCGTGTTTTATTGAACCAGTCCACCCATTCAAGCGTGGCTAATTCAACATCGTTGACGCCAGTCCAGCTCTCTTTTAAATATTGAATCACCTCAGACTTATATAGGCCATTGACCGTTTCAGCCAATGCATTATCATACGAGTCGCCTGTTGTACCGACAGAAGCAATCACGCCAGAGTCAGCCATTTTATCAGTATAGCGAATGGATAAGTACTGAACCCCTCGATCACTGTGATGAATGACATCCTTAGGGTTGTTCCTGTCTGCTATCGCCTGATTTAGCGCAGCCATAACCATATCGGTATTCATGCGATTAGAGACTTTCCAACCAACGATAGCACGAGCAAACACATCAATAATAAAGGCAGTGTAAACCCAGCCGCTCGTCGTCTTGATATAAGTAAAGTCAGCCACCCATAACTGATTAGGATGATGGGCATTAAAGTTACGATTGACCAAATTATCAGCGCGCTTCTGGTCATCACGGCTATTGGTGGTAATCTTGCCTTTGCCACGCCAGATGCCTTGCATACCATACTGCTTCATTAAACGCTCTACGGTGCAACGAGCAACCTTTACGCCATCAGCCTTCATCTGCTGCCAGACTTTACGCACACCATAACGGCATTTTCTATCCTGCCAAATACGTTTAATCTCGCTGAGATAATAGTCGTCATGCTGACTGCGCAGTGAACGCTTTTCAGGATTGTTAGCTAAATAGTTTTCACGATGATAGGTTGACGGGGCAATCGGTAGTATTCGACAGATAAGCTCGACCCCATAACTACCTCTATAGTCATCAATAAACTGAACCATTGTCTGAGTGGGCGGTCGAGCTCCGCCTGGGCGAAAAAAGCCGCAGCCTTACGTATAATCTCATTGGCTTGCTTGAGCTCTCTGTTTTCGCGTTCAAGCTCTTTAATACGTTGCTCTTGGCTTTGGGCTTGTACTGATGCCGGAATGGTTTGCTCTATGTGCTTCTTATGCCATGATCGCAGGGTTTCAGGTGTACAGCTAATCTTAGGTGCAATGGCTTGAATAGCTGACCATGTGGAGGGGTAATCGCAAGACGCTTCAATCAGCATGCGAACGGCGCGTTCTTTCATCTCGGGAGTATAAGTTTGTCTTTTCATTGTCGTATTCTCTCAGAATATTAAGTCTCCGACAATCCTGGGGCGGTTCACAATGAATTTAAATTGCCATTACCATTTGAGCTACAGGCAGTTATTACAGAGAAAATTATAGTCAGTAATTCGGATGTAAAAAAATCACTTAAGGATTTAAAAGAACAACTTAGCTTGCCCGCTTTAAGTAATCAATATATCGACAATGGTTTGCATACCATTATAAACAACGAACTTCATCAGCCATTACACGTTGACATTATTACTGGTGTTGATGTTAAGCACAGCTCACCACTTTACTACACAAGTATTAGCACACAAAATTTAGAGAGTACCTATAGCAGTGCTATACACCTATTGACTGAACATTGTGATAAGGAAAGCAAGAACAAACTACGTCATATAGCAAAACAGGGTATTAAAAGTAATCATTTAAAGCAATATGTAGGCAGTAATATGCCATTAACTCTGAATGCCTGCCAAGCATTTTTTACTAGACTTAACGGTGCTATAGAAAGCTATAACGGTCGATTAAAGCATGGTTCGGATATTCTTCATGACAGGTACATTGAGCAGTTTAACTGCTATAGCGTTTGGCTATGGCATATTATCATCATTCAAACAGGCATACGACCTGCCGTTCATGCATCAGGACTGTTGAATCAGATTGATTTCGACCAAAAAATCATGTGGGTATCAGATAAAGAAGAACGAAACAATCAATCCTGTGGACGATTGATCCCCTTAAGCAATTTTCTAATCACTGCCATAAAACTAGGGGCTGTCCTAGATAAGTAAAATTATATAGGATAGCATCTACATCAACTAAAACAATGGGTTAAACAGGGTTTGAACTAGTTATCTAGGACAGCCCCTAAAAGTATTATAAGAAGAGATAAAATGAAATATGTGTTTGATAAGCAATTAGAAATGATTAATGACTGGTGCATGGTAAAAAATGTACAGCGGTTTAATCAGTTAAGTCAAATCATTTATATTGATAAGTCTATTGGTGATGGCTACTTTGAACGTTATGATTTCGGTAGCATTGGTCTATCACGGGTCAATTGCTACTTTCATAGAAATCATCAATTCATTAATCCTAATTGCCAAACCAGTTATGTTTTATACATTGTTTTGCAAGGGAGCTATGAATATCAGCTAGACGACAAAGTGACTATAGAAGAAAAAGTAGGAGTAAAAGCAACAGTAAAAACAGAAGCAAGGCAGGTAAATAGAACCAAGCTAAAACAGTTTGAGCAAGTAACGATAAATGCGCCTGCCATTTGGTTAATAAAAGGCGATTTAGGGAGATTGAGCACAATTATTAGTGCTAAGGAAGACATTAAAGCCTTATATATTGAGCTAGATAAAGACTTTGTTGGTAAATTAGCCACACAAATAGAGCAGCAGACAGATGCCAATAATTTAATCATATCCAAATTAATGACTATGTCCGATTCGTCAATTCTACCTTTAAACCTGACTACCAAAGCGGCAAATTTTGTAATGCAGGGCTGGGAGGTTTATAACACACCTAGTCCCACTGATGATATTAAATTTATGGCACTACAAGGACAATGCTTAACCTTTACGAGTTTATTATTGAAACAATGTATTACTGAAATAGGCGGGGCTAAAGTACAGGTTCTTAATTCTGCTTATCAAGCCAAACTGCTTCTTGATGAGTTTTACAATAAGAATTGGACGATACGAGAGCTTGCGCAAAAAACAGGCACAAATGAATGTTATTTAAAGGCCGAATTTAAGAAATTAACGACTCTAACGATTGGTGATTATCGAACTCATAAACGCATGCAGTTAGCCATGAAACTATTACAAGAGAGACAAAAAATTGCTCCAATTGCTAATCAGCTTGGTTTTAGTAGTACTCAATATTTTCGTCGGGTGTTTTACAAGTTTTATGGCTATATGCCGGATTAATATATGATAAATTGATATAAATCGGTAACTTTCCCGATTTTATTAAATAATTACGTATAGTCTAAAAATTTGTGTTAACTTTGTAAGTGATATTGATTATCATTAACATTATTTTTCATTTATGTTACTTTGGATTTATATATGTTGCCTAGCAAATTATCTTCCCTTCAATATTATCTCAGTGACCGTCATCTCAGTAAGGATATCAAAACGACTAAAAAATTTAATGCTTTATATATACCCTCCTTATATCTAGCGCCATTACTCAGTTTATATATTCCTACCACAGCATTGGCAGCCCCATATGAAAATAGCCTGTCCTCAAATGTGCAAACCTTTAATGCGGAACAATTTGCTGAGAGGCAAGAGGTCGCTGAACAAAATAATGGTATTAATGAAATGACATCTGATGACATGCCTACTGTCACCCTTGATGCGATTACTGTTAATGTTCGAGGTATTGAAGAAGACGAGTTAAAGACCCCCTTTGTGGTTGATACGATTGACGCGCAAGAAATTGAAGACAAGCAATATGTGACGGTAACAGATGCCTTGCGAGATGTACCTAGTATAGATATCCACGATGGTGGTAATGTGGGCTACTCGACACTATGGATGCGTGGTACAGGCTCGTTAAGTATTACCAGTCTTGATGATAATTCTGTTGATGTCCGAATAGATGGTATCAGCAATGGTAAAACGGGATTGGCACGAAACTTAATTGATGTTGAAAAAGTTGAAGTCGCAAAAGGTCCTCAAGGGACGCTATTGGGTTCAAGTGCTGAGGCTGGTGGTATCATTATCAAAACCTTTGACCCATCAGATTATACAGAAGGCAGGGTCAGTGTGGGTGTGGGTAATCATAATCTTAAGCGTGGCGAGGCGATGCTAAATCTACCTATAACGGATAATGTTTCTTTTCGCATTGCAGGTATGCTGGAGGAACGTGATAATAGTCTGATAAAACGAGAAGATGGCAAACCGCTTAATAAAAAAGACAAACAAGGCATACAAGCCAAGTTGCGTTGGCATGATGATAACGAAGACAATAATGTCGTCTTAACCGCTTATCATGATGAGCAAACCAATAATGTTCCTGTCCTACAAAAAGATTTTGATACTTATAAAGTTGCCACGTTTAATCTACCACATGAAAATACAAACACCGCTAAGGGCCTGAATTTAGTGGTGAATAGTACCGCTTTTGATTTTGCTGATATAGAGTCAAAAACAGGTTATCACCATTATGATAGCGATATTCTGCGCCCCTACCTACCGCCAGAGATGTTGTCCCTACAATTCAGCGGATACCGAATTCCAGAAGACCAACAGCCCATATTTAGTGAGGTTCTTACCCATCCTGATAACAATCGTCAATACTTAGAGGAATCGATTAAACAGGTTTCGCAAGAAATAACATTGGTCTCTAAGCCAGAGAGCGAAGTCCAGTGGGTCGCAGGACTCTACTTCGCAAACAAAGATAGGGTGTGGAAAAACGATGCCCGAATGAACTTAAATGACATGCCAGATGGGTTATTGAAAAACAGCACTCTTGGTAGTGCGAACAACGCAATTACCGATAAAACATTTGATACCCAGACGAAAGCCATATTTGGTGAAATAACGTATCCTGCGACCGAAAGTCTAGATGTGATAGCAGGGCTACGTTTGGCAAATGAAGAGCAAACACACGATGCCGTTTGGCAAGGCAATGATAATAACCCATTGGGTAATGATGTAAAAAGTGGCAGTAAAACGCTGGAGGACACCGCAACGACGGGACGCTTTGGTTTGAGCTATGCTATAAGTCCTAATTGGCGGGTATATGCACTA
The DNA here is from genome assembly GCF_052378005.1 of Psychrobacter sp. AOP31-B2-9. Classification (NCBI taxonomy): domain Bacteria; kingdom Pseudomonadati; phylum Pseudomonadota; class Gammaproteobacteria; order Moraxellales; family Moraxellaceae; genus Psychrobacter; species Psychrobacter sp. AOP31-B2-9. The sequence goes on along the minus strand of NZ_JBQSXG010000095.1, from coordinate 6,273 downwards.
CAATCACGCGGTCATAAGTTCGGTGGGTTTGCCGATTATGACAATAACATGGCTTATGGTAACCCCCTTGCATATTACAAGCCGACGACAATTGATGCCTCTGAGATTGGTACAAAATATCGCAGTGCAGACAATCGCTTAAATTTGGGGTTGGCACTTTATCGTAACAAAATGAAAGACGACCATATGAGCGTAACAGCCTCACCTCCTGAATATAAAAGTGAAACGTTCAACGTTGATAGCCGTAGTCAAGGTATCGAGCTATCCGCAGATTGGCGAATGACCAATAATTGGCAGATAAAAACCCAACTTGCCTACACCGATGCAAAGGTCACTGATGCTAGCGAAGTACCACCACCCGCTAGACCGGGGATGTTACCGCTAACGGCAGAAGATAACCACATGCCACAAGTGCCAAAATTCAGTGGCAGTATTAGTATGCAATACAACGATGATTTACTGTTTACATTGCCAGTATTTGGTAAAGCGCAGTGGTTCGCTGATGCAAAATATCGCTACGTGGGTGACCGTTATGCGCAAGCGTACAATGGTATTGAGCTTGAGAGTTATGGTTTGGTTGACGCTAGTCTAGGACTCACCAGCTACAACCACGAACTAAGCATTTGGGGTAAAAACTTAACAGATGAACGCTACGAGCATATAAAAATATATCCGATGAATGTTGGTATATTAGGAACTGATAGAAGCTATGGTCTTAAATATAGTTATTACTATTAAGACTGTCACTACTATTAAGGTAACAACAGATGAGGATATCTTCCAATCGCAAGCCTTGGGTTTTGCTTGCCAGTATTTATATCACTCAGTATATCGGGCTGGCGTTTATTTTTGCATCTTCAGTCGCTATTATGCGCGATATGGGGATGCCATTAAACAAAATTGCTTTATTAAACATCATTGCCTTACCGCTATTATTAAAGATACTGTACGCCCCATTTATAGATCTTATTCGTCCCGCATTTATGCATAGACGGCTACAAGGACGCTATCGTAGTTGGTTACTTATAGCGCAGTTTTTAATGATGATTTTATTGGTTATCATCGGCATGCTAGATATTGCGACACAGTTTAGTCTAATGATAGGATTAATGCTTGTTTATGCTTTGGCCGTGAGCGTGCAAGATGTTGCGATAGATGGCCTTGCGAACAAAATCTTTAGTAAAAATGAGCGGCAACGAGCAAACAGTGTGCAGTTCTCTGGTAATCTTGTGGGTAATATTATTGGTGGTGGCCTGATACTTATGGCATATCCTTGGCTACAATGGCAAGGGGCACTGCTTGTGCTAGCGTTATTAACAAGTATCTCATGGTTACAACTGCTGCGTTATGTAGAGCCGACAATAGAGTTACCAGAAAATGCTGATACCCGTACAGCCGCTACGCAGTTTGTGCAAAAGACGTCTTTAACGCGCTCGTTAGTTATCTTGTTAGTCGCCATGTGGCAATTTATAAGAAGTAATCTGGCATGGTTTATTTTATTAGTAATTTACCCTGTCGGATTTAGTGCCGGCTTTACCCTATTGAATCCAATACTGGTGGATGCGCACTGGACGTTTGCAGATATAGGTTTTGTGACTAAAGTATACGGTTCTGTGATTGGGGTGATTTCTGCGCTTAGTGCCAGTCTTCTTATTGACAAAATGGGCCGAGTTAAAACATTGCTCATGTTAACGGTAGCGCAAGCTTTGGTACTGATGTTATTTTTACCTCTAAGCTATGGTTACACCAATAAGCTTATGGTATATAGTGCAGTGACCACCTACTTTTTAGTAAACCCTGCACTCATGACGACTGTTGCCACAATTGCGATGGATAAAGCCAGCCTAAAATCTGCCAAAGCCACGTTCTTTACCTTGCAACTGGGTACTTTTTCTTTTATGGGCTTTGTTTGTGCAGGTGTAGCGATGACGGCAGCCAATACGTTTGGCTACAGCAAAGTGCTAATGGCAAGTATCTCTCTCACCCTCATCATTGTCTTATTTATGCGCGCAAAACAAACCATGTTTAATAGCTAGATCTCAGTCACTTAATCTAGGGCGTGTCTTCATTTACAATTTATGGGCTAAAAATGGCTATATTACCGCCAAACTTTGTCTAATTCGTAGTCAATATGTCTATATTAACTGCGAAATTATTCGCGTTTGACAACAATCTATCTCATTTTTATCTCTATAATCCAATTGGAGACATGCCCTAGACAGACCTTAGTCTTAATCAACCTTAAAAGTGGTACACGGCAGATAATTGCAAGTACTACAGTAGTAGGCTAAGCGAGTCTTACATCGTAACTCTTTAAGGGTGGGCAACTATAGTATCGCTTCTACACATTTTCTTCTATTACGCTAGGGTCCGTTAATTGTTTAATAAACCCTAAATTCTATTCACTAGCACAGCACAGGTTACCTTATGCCAGCCACCCGCCCCTTTACGCCGATAGCAGATATAGATGCCAAGTTAGACATCATCGAGCATCTTAATCAAGACCATATCGAAGAAGTACAAGCGATTGCAGCGTATTATTACCCCGATTTAGCAATTACAAATCCTCTTATTATAGATATTTATAAAGAAGGGATGCTGATATCAGCACAGGTAAATAATAAAGCCCAAGAGTTGTTTGTCGATTTTAAACTTGAAGGTGATTTAGAAGAACAGGTGCTTTATTTGGCATATACTGCGATGGCGGAGCAAGGTCGCGATTTAACAGGTAATAAAAAGCATTACTTTGAGGTGATTGGTAAACAAAAATTAACGCCAAACATGACGCGGTTGACGCTACATAGTGAGACACCGCTACCAGAAAATTATGCCGGCTATGCTTATGGAATGATACTAAAAGTACTGAATACCCTCCCCCTTCAGCAGACAGTAGCAGACAAGCAGCAAACCACCTCGCTAACCACCTCCATAAAAGAACAGGTTAACAAACAAGTAAAAAAACGAGGCAATCAAGCATTCTTATGGCTGCTTAAAAAAGTATCTAGTGATAGAAGGCAAAAGATTGTAAAAACCATCAATAAAGATATTCGTCTGTACACACTACGCTCGGCTTGGAAGAGTAAAAAATCTGATTTTAATAATCAAGGTTATATGGATGTGTTCACGCATGGAAATAGTGCAGGTAGCTTATGGATTGAAACAGTAAATTTGGGCGATATTGTTTTTAGTCGTACAGAAACCGATGACAAGCACGCGCATTTACAGGAGGGGCAAACGGTGTTAATTGCTGATGAAACGGCTTATCCTGCTTTGGCGGGTATTCTGGACTTTTGGCAAAACGATATACCGCCTCATATTGTTATCTTAAGTCAACAACCGTTAGAACAAGATTACTTTGACGATAATGAATTTCCGGTAGGAGCGACTATTCATCGTATTGTCAGCCCATATAATCAACAAGGATTAAAAACCCTTGAGATATTAAAAGATATTGAGTCTATAGACGGGGTATGGGGCGCGTTTGAAAGCAAGGCGTGTAAAGTCGTGCGTCATTATTTACGTAATGAGCGCCAGTTAACTGGCAAGCAGAACCATATTAAAGGATATTGGAAAGCCACTACTGATTGATATGGCTAGGCGGCTAGTCCAGCCTAGCTGCCTAGCTGTATATGTTTAAACTTTCTTCGGCATACTATGGCAAGAACAAATGACGACACCGCCAATCCCACTACCATTAATAACCATATGTCTTCAACGCACAGTCTCATTATCCAATTAAATTTAATAGAGAGGATAACGATGGGAACAATAAATAGCCAATAATTGATAAGTATCACCAATAAGGGTTTTACGAAATCTTCAAAACCTCGTAAAACACCACTGATGAGCATTTGCATGGCACTAAAAAATTGAAAAGCAGCGCCATATGTCATCAGAATGGTGGCTATCTCTTTTACGCCATCGTCATTGGTAAAATAGCCCACTATCTTATCATCGTAAACGACTAATAAGGCGGCCATAATCGTTGCATACACCACCGTAACCAACAGGGTGAATATTGCCACTTTTGCAGCGTTTGACGCATCCGCTATACCATTAAAGTAGGCGATGCGAATCGTTGTTGCATTCGCAATAGCCACAGGAATCATAAACGCAACCAAGGTGATGTTTAAAACAATTTGATGCGCAGCAATGTGCCGAATACTGTAGGTGGAGATTAAAAAAGCCAACACGGTTAACGCCATGACTTCGAGTAAAAAAGAAAAACCAATGGGCAATCCTTCTATGAGTAAGCGTTTACTATCTTGTTTGTCTACAGAAACATTATTACCAGAGACCGAATGACCAGCACTGGCAACCCAAGGTAACTGTTGAGTAATCTGTTTTTTTAAAAACATACAAGCGATATACCCACTTACTGCCGTCGCCAGTCCGCATCCCATCCCACCCATTTCAGGAAACCCTAAAAAACCATGGATAAAAATAACATTCAGACAAGCGTTCATAATAACCAGTAGAAAGCTCACTAAAACAATAGGTTTTAGGGTACTATTCCCTTCACCCGTTATTCTATACATAAGCATATGAATAATACCTGGCATCCCAAGGCCAACAAACATTAAATAATTTCTCGTGATTAAACTGACCTCGTCATCTTGAATAAACCAAGTGACTGAAAAGGCTAATAGTTCAATGATTACGAATCCAATAATAGACAGCCAAAAAGCAACGTTTTTGGCATGTAAAAAGAGCTTTTGAGCCGCTATATGTGTATTGCCGTGATAAATGTTATTGGCATCGGCGTTATTGGTATCAACAGTATTGTTAAGGGCGGCAAATTTAGGAACAAAGACATATAACACACCCGTAAAAAAAAGAAAGACAGGTGTCCATATGGCACTGCCTAAACCCACGGCGGCTAGATCTTTATAATTATATTGTCCAGCAACCATCGCATCAACGATACCGAGCGAGGCTTGGCAAAGCTGTATGAGTATCAATGGAATAGCAAGCTTTAAAATAGGTTTAATGATGGTAGAGTTTGTCATTTTAAATAGGCTTCAAAAAATAAGGCGATAGGGGTTTATTACTAAATGCTGGGCGGATACCAGCTTTTATATTGGGTACTTATGCTGCGTTCTTATATACGGTTCGATATATCAGATGGTAGTTGTTGTATACTCAATGGCATAAGTGACTATTTGTAGCATCTCTTTGCACACCTCACGATTGTTAAAATAAAAATGACCGCCTGCAAAAACGTAACTTCCTAGCCAGTTTTCACTATAAGCTGACCAAGCATCCATTTTGGTCTTGTCAGCTATATCCGTGTCGTCATCGCCATATAATGCCAGTAGCGGCACGGTGGTCTTCTTTGGATTGTCTGCTAATAATCTATCGTTCACTAAAAAATCATTACGCAAAATACGTAAAAAGAAAGATAAGGTGTTTTTGTTGTCAAGAATTGCTTTTGGTGTGCCGTTATAATGCGTTAATGCCTCAATTAACTCCTCATCCGTTAATAAATGCTTGAGTGGCATATGCCGAGTATGCTGATAGCTTGGTCTACCACTGACGATAATGAGACTAAGAAAGGGGCGAGTAGACGCATCTAAATAATTAATGACTTTCCAGAGTAACGCTGCTCCCAAACTATGCCCAAAAAGTGCAAAAGAGTGCTGTCTTTTGCTAACGTCTCGATTGATATTTTCAGCGATTTCTTGGGCAAGAACGTCTGGACAATCGCATAATGGCGTGCTCATTTTAATACCATGGCCTGGATATTCTACTGGTATCACATTAAGATAGCTTGGGAGTAGTTTTTGCCAAGCGCTATACAACATAGAGCTACTCCCTGCTGGCGGTAAACAATACATATCATATGTCGTCATGCTTTCCTTTTGTACCCTACGTTTTTTATCATTGATGACGCCTTAAGCGCTTACCGGTGACGTATTTTGAGCGTTATAGAAAGTGTCCCGGTAGCAAAAATATAACATTGCCACTTTTTCGGGCATATCAAGCTCACCTTGAGGCTCATAAGACAAAGCGTTCAAGATCTTCGACATGGGTTTATTCTTGCTATCAGGCTCTACGATAACTTTACGAGCGCGACTGTTTTGGAATATAAAATCCGTTAGGCACCGTATAATGGGTTTAGCATAGCCTTTACCGACGACGTCCGTTTCTCCTAGTAGGATATGAAAGCCCATATCTGCCGCCTTAATATCATAATATAAACGGACACGATCTCGGGCCGCTTCATACACTTCAATGTACGGTGGTGTTCTAAAAAGTATGCTGGCATCAGAC